>JBAQUE010000243.1:0-12056 GCA_049297315.1 Rugosibacter sp. | reverse complement strand
TGATGCTCGAACTTGCCCGCGCCAGCGTGCGCGGCGCGGCCGACCCTGAGCATCTGGCCAAGACAGAACGCCAGGTGCGCGAACAGTATGCGCGGCAAAGCGACCCGTATTACGCCACCTCGCGGCTGTGGGATGACGGGCTCATCGAACCCGCCACTTCACGCGATGTGCTCGGCCTCGCGCTGGCGCTGCTGGTCCGCCGTCCTGTGCCAGCCACCGCTACCCCTGTTTATCGCATGTGAGAAAAATGATGGCCCTGCCTGCTTTTGAAACCCTGCAATTTTCCATCGACGCCCGTGGCGTGGCTTATCTGACGCTGAACCGCCCGGAGATGCACAACGCGCTGAATGCGCAACTGATCGCCGAACTGCGCGCCGCCATCGCCTGGCTGGATAACGCCAACCAGGAACGCGCCGTCGTGCGCGCGGTGGTGCTGACCGGCGCGGGCAAGACCTTTTGCGCCGGCGGTGATTTGAGCTGGATGCAAGGCAACATCACCAAAACCCGCGCCCAGCGCATCACCCAGAGCGCCAGCCTGGCGCTGATGCTGCGCGAACTGAATGACCTGCCCATCCCCGTCATCGGCCGCATCAACGGCCCGGCGTATGGCGGCGGCGTGGGCATGATCTCGGTCTGCGACATCACCATCGCGGTAGATAGCGGCATGTATTCCCTGACCGAAACCCGGCTTGGGCTGTTGGCTGCGAATATCTCGCCCTATGTCGTGGCGCGCATGGGTGAAGCCAATGCACGGCGCACCTTTCTCACCGCACGGCGCATGAGCGCAGCCGAAGCGCGGCATCTGAACCTGTTGTCGGCTGTGGTCAGCGCGGAGCAACTGGATGCCGCGATTGAGCTTGAACTGGCCGACCTGCTGCAATGCGCGCCCGGCGCCGTGGCCGCCACCAAAAAGCTGATCGCCTATGTCAATGCGCATGACCTCGACACCAGCGCCATCTATACCGCCGACAAGCTGGCCGACGCATGGGAAACCGATGAAGGCCGCGAAGGCATCACCGCCTTTCTGGCCAAGCAGACGCCCTCATGGCGCAAGGCCTGAATTTTTCACCGTGTTTCATCAAAACTGTTAGCCACCGGACATAGATAAAGCCCATGTTTCAGACCTTGTTGATCGCCAATCGCGGCGAGATCGCCTGCCGCATCGCCCGCACTGCACGCCGTCTGGGTATCAAAAGCGTCGCCGTGTATTCGGATGCCGACCGTGATGCGCTGCATGTCGCGCTGTGCGATAGCGCAGTGCCTATCGGCCCGGCCGAGGCGGCGCGCAGTTATCTCGATGCCCAGGCCATCATTGCCGCCGCCCAGTCTGCCGGCGCGCAGGCGATCCATCCGGGCTATGGCTTCCTCGCCGAAAGCCTCGCGCTGATTGATGCCTGTGAAGCGGCCGGCATTGCCTTTGTCGGCCCATCGCGGGAAGCCATCCGGCGCATGGGCTCGAAAATCGAATCCAAGCGCATCGCGGTGGCGGCGGGCATACCGGTTGTGCCCGGCTATCACGGCGACGATCAGGATGAAAATGTCTTGCTCGCCGCAGCCCATGAAATTGGCTATCCGGTGCTGATCAAGGCCTCGGCCGGCGGCGGCGGCAAGGGCATGCGCGTGGTGCACAGCGCCGCCGAATTTGCCGCCGCGCTAAGCGCCGTGCAGCACGAAGCACGCGCCGCCTTTGGCGATGACGGCGTGCTGCTCGAACGCTATCTGGCCGAACCGCGCCACCTGGAAGTGCAACTGCTGGGCGACAAGCATGGCCACCTGCTGCATCTGTTCGAGCGCGAGTGTTCGATCCAGCGCCATCACCAAAAGGTGATCGAAGAAGCCCCGGCGCCGCACCTGGGGGATGCCACCCGTGAAACGCTTTACCGCCACGCGCTGGCCATGGGCAATGCGATCGGCTATGACAGCACCGGCACGGTTGAATTCATCCACGACGCGGCCAGCGGCGAAATCTTTTTTCTCGAAATGAATACGCGCTTGCAGGTTGAGCACCCGGTGACCGAACTCACCTGCGGCATCGACCTGGTCGAATGGCAATTGCGCGTCGCGGCAGGCCAGGCTTTGGGCTTCACCCAGGCGGAAATCACGCGGCAGGGCTGGGCCATTGAAGCGCGTGTCTGCGCTGAAAACCCGGCCGCCGGTTTCGCCGCCGGCATCGGCCACATCGTCGGCTACCGCGAGCCCGCCAACACCGAGGTGCGCGTGGACAGCGGCGTGCGCTGCGGTAGCGCAGTCACGCCCTACTATGATTCGCTGCTCGCCAAGGTGATCGTGCATGCCGCAGACCGCACCGCTGCCGCCCAGCGGCTGGCCGCCGCGCTGGATGATTACGTCCTGCTCGGCATCCACAACAATCTCGGCTTTCTGGCTGACTTGCTGCGTCACCCGAATTTTGCGCAACCCTTATCCACGCATTACATAGCACACGCCTTTCCCGATGGCTGGCAACCGGCGGAAGCGCAACTGGCATTAGTCGCGGCGGCGCTGTATAGCGTGCTCGCGGCGCGCAACACCAGTGACACCTCGCCCTGGCAGGCGCTGGGCTCCTGGCGGATTACTGGAGAAGCGGCCAGCACCGCAGCAACACATGTGCTGCTGGAAGATGATGCACGCACCGTGCATGAAATCACCGTGCGGCAGACAAGCAACGGCTGGCAGGTACAGGTGGCTAAAACCTCGTATGCAGTCATGGCAAAACTGCTGGATGGCGCGCTTGAACTCCATCATGCCGGCAGCATGACGCGGTTCACCATCGCCAGCGAACGCCTGCGCGCAGGTGTCGCGCGACTCTGGCTTGCCGGTGCGGGCGGTACGCACACCTGGCAACGGCTTGACCGCTGGCAACGCGCCCTGGCCGGTCAATCGGCAGCCGATGCCCGGCATGGCGACCGCCTGTGCGCACCGATGCCCGGCATGGTGACGGCGGTAAAAACCAGCGTTGGCGCACAGGTGCGCGCAGGCGACCCGCTGGTGCTGATGGAAGCCATGAAAATGGTGCACACGCTGAGCGCGCCTGCTGATGGCCGCGTGACCGAGGTGCGCTGCCGCGCCGGCGACGCGGCGCGTGGCGGCGATGTACTGCTGGTGATTGAATCCACGCTGGCGTAACGTGGTAAGCGCAGGCTACATCTGTCCGCCACTGTCGGCAAGCAAGTCGGCGAACTCCTGTTCGGGCATCGGCTTCGCGATCAGGTAGCCCTGAAACTCGTCGCAGCCCTGATAGCGCAGGAAATCAAACTGCGCCTGGTTTTCCACACCTTCCGCCACGACGGTTTTGCGCAAGCTCTGGCACATTGAAATGATGGCGCGGGCGATCATCGCGCCATCTTCCTCAAGTTCGATGCCGGTCACCAGGGATTTATCGATCTTGATAACATCCAGGGGAAAGCGGCGGATGTAGGACAGCGAGGAATAGCCGGTGCCAAAATCATCCATCACCAGGCTGACACCGAGGTGCTTGAGGCCGTTCAATATGCCTAGGGTGCGTCCACTATCGCCGATAAAAATGCTTTCGGTAATTTCCAGTTCCACGCGATCAGGCGGCAGGCCAGCCTCACGTATCAGTTCGGCTATAAACTCATCGAGCTTATAGTCAAGAAACAACTTGGGCGAGAGATTGACTGCCACGCTGAAAGCATGTCCCGGCGCTTGGCTCCAGCGGCTGGCGGCGGCAAATGCCTTGCGCAGAATCAATTCAGTTAACGGCAGGATCAGCCCGGTTTCTTCGGCAATCGGGATAAACCGGTCCGGCGGCACCATGCCAAAATCCGCTGTATGCCAGCGCGCCAATGCTTCGGCGCCGATGATACGGCGCTGATGGTCGACTTTGGGCTGAAAAGCCACCGAAAACTCTTCCCGCTCGATTGCCAGCCGCATGGCCGCTTCCAACTGGAGCCGTTCATCCGAGATACGATTCATCTCCTGTGTAAAAAACTGGAAATTGTTGCGCCCGCGCGCCTTGGCCGCATACATCGCCACATCGGCATGCTTGAGCAGGGTTTGTGAATCTTCACCATCCGTCGGATACAACGCCACACCCAGGCTGGCGCCCACCTGCCAATCGCGGCCCATCAGCATAATGGGACGGCCGACTTCCTCAAGCACCCGTTCGAGCAGGGAAATAATGGAGGCCACCTGGTAGTGGTCATTGAGCACCAGCACAAACTCGTCGCCCCCCTGCCGCGCCACGGTATCCGCAGTGCGCAGGCTGCTGCGCAGGCGGCGGGCGACTTCAATCAGCAATTCATCACCCGCCTCATGGCCCAGGCTATCGTTGATGAATTTGAAGTTATCCAGATCAATGAACACCAACGCCAGAAAATAGCTGCGCCGCGCGGCTTGGGAAATGGCCTGGTCGAGACGGTCGTTGAGCAGATTGCGGTTGGGCAAGCCGGTCAGCCGGTCATAGTTGGCCTGGTGTTCGAGCTGTGCCTGATAGCTCTTGCGCTCGGTAATGTCCTGCACCGTACCTTCATAACAAATGAACTCGCCCTGCAAACCGAACACGCTGTGGGCATTTTCCGAAATCCATATTTTTGAACCGTCACGACGATAGACTTCAGATTCAAAATTGACCACTTTGCCCTGCATGGCCATCAGGCGGCGGAATTTTTCACGCTGCGCGGGATCGACATACAAGCGCCGGTCAAGCTCCGCCAGGTCAGCGATCAACTCAGCGGGCGTATCGTAGCCATACAAGCGAGCCAGGGCCAGATTGGCCGCCAGATAATGCCCATCTTCGGTGGTCTGAAAAATACCTTCCGATGCATGCTCAAAGATATGCCGATAACGCAGTTCGGCCTGCGCCACGGCATCCAGCGACCGATGCCGCTCACTGATATCTTCAATAAAACCTTCCAGCACCTGTTCACCTTGTTCATCAGTCACGGCCATACCACGTTCGAGCACCCATTTTTCATCGTGAATAGCGGTCAGTATCCGGTACTCCACCGCAAATCGCCGGTTCGCGCCGGCCGCTTCCGCAATCATGGAACGCACGCGCACACGATCATCCCGATGTGTGATTTCCTCCCATGAAAGTTGCTGGTTGTCGATCAAGGTTGCCGGGGCATAACCCGTCAGCTCAAGGCAACCCCGGCTAACAAACAGCATCGTCCATTGCGCATCCAGACGACAGCGGTAAGCCATACCATCGAGATTGGTCACCAGGGTATCGAGTACCCGGCTGGGGTCTATCGGGAGTGTCGCGTTCGCGTTGGCGAAAAACATACCGGGAGTATTGACAAGGATTTCAGACATAAGCAAAAGGTAAGTTTTACAAAAATAAAAGCAATTATCATGCCTAATTATTTCACCGTGCAGCCGTGACAGCAGAACTTACACCGGCCGGCGGCCTGCTGATTCACGCACCATTTTCATCATGCTCCATCATGCGCGCCCCATAACGGCGCATTCTGCACTAATGCCGTATCATCAGAGCCGACTTTTCCTTGCGCTGAGCCAGAATATGCTCATCTACATGCCCCAAATCATGTACGGCTATTTATGACGCCTGTCCATTCAACCGTTTTCTGGCGATTTGCGGCATGCCTGATATCTGTTGCAATGTCTGCCATTGCAGGCCATGCGCCAGTGCACGCGATGGATCATGCGCCTTTACGCGCGCCTTTACGTGTAATCATGGATGACAACTATCCACCCTATGCCATGCGCGATGCCAATGGCGCCGTAGAAGGGCTGCTGATCGACGAGTGGCGGCTGTGGGAAAAGAAAACAGGTATCCCGGTCAGGATTACCGCCACTGACTGGGGAAAGGCCCAGCAGCTCATGCAGGCCGGCAGCGCCGACGTGATTGACACGATCTTCCGCACCCCGGCGCGCGAGCCGCTTTACAGCTTCAGCGATGCTTATGCCGATTTGCCGGTGAACATTTACACCCATGTGAGTATCGGCGGCATACATAATCCAGCCAGCCTGCGCGGCTTCCAGGTTGGCGCCAAGGCGCAAGACGCCTGCATAGACGAGCTGGCCCGCTTCGGCATTACCACGCTGAAAACATATGCCAGCTACCAGGCCGTCATTGATGCGGCGCTGGCCGGCCAGGTGCGCATCTTCTGCATGGACGAACCGCCGGCTAATTATTTGCTTCATCGAGCGGATGCCGAGGAAAATTTCCACCAGGCGTTCACGCTCTACACCGGCAAGCTTCACCGTGCCGTGCACAAGAAAGATACAGCGCTTCTCGCGCAGATTGAACAAGGTTTCGCCGCCATCAGCACAGCAGAGCGCGAGGCACTCAATGACAAATGGATGGGTACGCGACTGCCATATGCCGTCAGCCGCGCCTTGCGTTACGGGCTCCTTGCTGTCCTCGCCACCAGCCTTGTCCTCATGTTCTTTGTCCTCCTGTTGCAGCGCCTGGTCCGCCAGCGTACAGCGCAACTGGCCGCCACCCAGGCACACCTGCAAGCCACGCTGGACGCGCTGCCGGATTTGCTCTTCGAACTGGATGCCGATGGCCGGCACATCAGTTTTGTTGCACCCCGCCGCGATTGGCTTCCGATACCTGCCGAGGCCTTTCTGGGTAAAACGGCGCGGGAGATCCACCCTCCTGAAGTCGCCAACCTCATCATGGAGGCTTTGTATGAAGCGGAAGCACATGGCATTTCAAGCTTCAAAGAGTACGAACAATCTTTTCCTGGCGCAACACTCTGGATTGCGCTATCGATCTCCAAGAAATACATGGCTAACGGGCCACCGCATTACATCGCCATCGCGCGTGACATCACGGATCGAAAAATCAGCGAGCAACAGCGCATACGCATCACACAACTGTATGCCGCCTTGAGCCAGTGCAACCAGGCGATCGTCCGCTGCCGGAGTGAAGAAGAGCTGTTCCCGATCATCTGCCGTGACGCCGTCAGTTTTGGCGGTTTCAAAATGGCCTGGATCGGCCGGGTGGATGCTGCGCAGGAGCGCGTAATCCCCGTGGCAAGCTATGGTGATGGCGAGGACTATCTGCAGGGCATTGAAATCTCCACACGCGCGGATGATCCGCGCGGGCAAGGCCCGACAGGCAGGGCCGTGCGTGAGAACAGGCCCTACTGGTGCCATGATTTCCAGAATGACCCGCTGACTGCCCCCTGGCATGAACGCAGCAAGAAATTTGGTTGGCATACTTCTGCTTCTTTGCCGCTCACGTGCAATGGCGAGGTAGTCGGTGCATTTACGCTGTATGGCGGAACCGTTCATGCGCTCGATAAAGAGGCGCAGAACCTGCTGATTGAAATGGCGATGGATATCAGCTTTGCATTGCAAAGTTTCGCGCACGAAAAATCGCAACAAGAATCAGCAGCGATGATCGAGCATCTGGCAAATTACGACCCGCTGACCGGCCTGCCCAACCGCGTGCTGTTACGCGACCGCGTGCAACAGGCCATCGCCTCGGCCAGCCGTGTCGGGCAAACTCTGGCGCTGATATTCCTTGATCTTGACCACTTCAAGACTGTCAATGATTCGCTCGGCCACAGCATCGGTGACGACCTGCTGCGCGATGTCGCCAAGCGGCTGCTCGGCGAGGTACGCGAACAGGACACCGTATCACGCTGGGGCGGCGATGAATTCATCCTGCTACTGTCTGATTGCACGGCCGAAGGCGCCACCCGTGTCGCCGAAAAACTACTGGCATCTTTCGCCACGCCCTATCAGGCCGGAAAGCATGAACTGAACAGTACGCCTTCCATCGGGATTGCCCTGTATCCGGCAGACGGCAAGGACTTTGAATCCCTGGCCCAGGCAGCCGACGCGGCGATGTATCGCGCCAAACAGGAAGGACGCAACACCTTCCGTTTCTTCACTCCCGCCATGCAGGCCCGCTCGCAACGCTTTCTGGAACTGGAAAGCGCCTTGCGCGGCGCGCTGAAAAACGGCGAATTCTTTCTGCACTACCAACCCCAGTTCGCCATTGAAGATGGCTGCCTGATCGGCGCCGAGGCGCTGGTGCGCTGGCAGCATCCGACGCTGGGGCTTATTGCACCCGGGGAGTTCATCGTTATCGCCGAACTCAGCGGGCAGATTCTCCAGCTTGGCGCATGGGTCATGCGCCAGGCAATCCGCCAGGCCAAGGCATGGCAGGACGAAGGCTTGCCCCCGATCAGCATTGCCGTCAATCTCTCCGCTGCGCAATTCCGCCAGCCCAATCTGGTGCAGCAGGCAACCACGATACTCAGCGAAACCGGACTGGATGCCCGCTATCTGGAACTGGAGCTCACCGAAAGCCTGGCGATGGAAGACCCCCAGGCCGCCATCAAAACCATCGACACCCTGCAGGCGACAGGCATCGCCATTTCCATCGACGATTTCGGCACGGGCTATTCGTCGCTCGCCTACCTCAAGCGGTTTCGCATTTCCAAACTCAAGATCGACCAGTCCTTCGTGCGCGACATCGCCAGCGACCCGAACGACCGCGCGATCGTCGACGCCATCATCACCATGGCCCACAGCCTGGGTTTTTCCACCATTGCCGAAGGTGTCGAAACTGCCGAACAACTGGCCTTCCTGCGTGAACATGGCTGCCACGAAGCGCAGGGCTACTACTTCAGCAAACCCCTGCCGGCCGACGAATTCAAGGCCTTCGTGCTGGCGAAAACCAGCGCGTAGGATCATCATCCGCCGTCCTGCCAGCACCGACTTTTCCACTCCCGCAAAAGAAACCCATGGACACAGACCGCGCAGCAGGCGCCCTGATCGGGGCGCTCATTGGTGACGCTTTAGGCTTAGGTTGCCACTGGTATTACGACCTCGACGAGTTGCGCCGCGATTACGGCGCCGTGACCGGCTACACCACACCCAAGGCGGGCCGTTATCACGCCGGCATGCGAGCCGGCCAGCTCTCCCAGGCCGGCTTGATCCAGGTGATGCTGATGCAATCCATCCTCGCGTGTGGTGATTATGTGCTTGATGACTTCACCCGCCGCCTTGATGAAGAACTCTTCCCCCAGCTCGACGGCACGCCGATGCATGGCCCGGGCGGCTACACCAACCAGTCGATGCGCGAAGCCTGGCGCTGCCGCGTGGAACAAAAAAAGCCGTGGTCGCAGACCGGCGGCGCGGCGGATACTTCCGAATCCGCCGAACGGGCGATTGTGCTGGCGGCGCTGTATGCGCAACAGCCGGGCAAGCTGGCGCAAAGCGTGGTGGCCAACTGCCATCTCACGCAGAATGACCCGGCCATCATGGCGATGTCATTGGCTTATGCCGCCGTGCTCGGCCAGTTGGTCAAAGGTGAAAAAATGGGCCCGGCGATTTCGATGACACTGATGAACCTGGTCAAGTCCGGCGAGCTGCCCTTTCATTCGGTGACCAGCAAGAACTATGGCACGCCGCAAGTCGGCCAGGCCGACATGCCGCAGGCGGGCAATTTCTCGTCGCCCGACGCGCTGCTCACGCCTGCTTACGCCGCGCAAGCCGCACTGGACCCGGACATCCGCATCGAACCCGCAGCCAAAATCGCCACAGTTTATGGTCTGCCCTGCGCGATTTATCATCTGCTGCCCGCCGCGTATTACCTCGCCACCCGCTTTGCCGATGACTTTGCAGGCGCCGTGCTGGCGGCCATCAACGGCGGCGGGCAAAACATGTCACGCGCGATGCTCACCGGCGCGCTGGTTGGGGCGCAGGTTGGCCTGGCAGGCATACCGCAACGCTTCATCGACGGGCTGGAAAATGGCGATGAACTGGTGAGGCTGGCACAGCGCACTATCGCCCGATAAATCGCACTCCTATAACCCGACACTGTAGGAGCGCGATTCATCGCGCGATAGCCGTCCGTCGCATCCTCGGCCTCGTATAATTGCGCCCTTTGCCCCATTCCCCGCCCACCGTGTCCCGCTCAATCCAGGAACTCAAAGACCAAATCGCCCGCCGCCGTACCTTCGCCATCATTTCCCACCCCGATGCCGGCAAGACCACGCTGACTGAAAAACTGCTGTGGTTCGGTGGCGCAATCCAGGTAGCTGGCGAAGTCCGCGCCAGGAAGGCCGCCCGCCATGCCACCTCCGACTGGATGGAGCTGGAAAAGCAGCGCGGCATCTCGGTCACCAGCTCGGTGATGCAGTTCCCCTACCGCGAGTGCATGGTCAATCTGCTCGACACCCCGGGGCACGAGGACTTTTCCGAAGACACCTACCGCACGCTCACCGCCGTTGATTCGGCCGTCATGGTGATCGACTCGGTAAACGGCGTCGAAGCGCAGACCATCAAGCTGCTCGGCGTGTGCCGCCTGCGCGACACGCCAATCCTCACCTTCATCAACAAGCTCGACCGCGAAGGTCGCCCGCCGATTGAACTACTGGATGAGATCGAAGACGTGCTCAAAATCCAGTGCGCGCCGATGACCTGGCCGATCAGCATGGGCAAGCGTTTTCGCGGCGTGTATCACCTGTATAACGACAGCATTGCCTTCTTCGACCCGCAAGCAGAAAAAGGCACCTCGGAGATTATCCAAGGCATTGACAACCCGCGCCTGGATGAACTCATCCCCGATCAAGTGGCAGAGATGCGCAGCGAAGTCGAACTCGTGCGTGGCGCTTCGCACACCTTTGATCGTGCAGCCTATCTGGCGGGCAAGCAAACCCCCGTGTTTTTCGGCTCGGCGGTGAATAACTTTGGCGTGCAATCCCTGCTCGACGCCGTGGTTGATCTCTCGCCACCGCCACAGCCGCGCGCGGCGATTGTTGGCGGCGCGGCTATCCCTGCCGCCGACAAGGTGGAACGTCTGGTCCAACCGGATGAGGAAAAATTCTCCGGCTTTGTCTTCAAGATTCAAGCCAACATGGACCCCAAGCACCGCGACCGCATCGCTTTTTTGCGCGTATGTTCCGGCAAGTTCGAGCGCGGCATCAAGTTAAAACAACGCGCCACCGGCAAGACACTGGCCATCAACAACGCCATCACCTTCATGGCGCAAGACCGCAACACCACGGACGAAGCCTGGCCCGGCGATATTCTCGGCATTCCGAACCACGGCACGGTGGTGCTGGGCGATGCTTTCAGCGAAGGCGAGGACCTGCAATTCACCGGCATCCCCTGCTTTGCACCGGAATACTTCCGCCGCGCCCAGATTCGTAATCCGATGAAAATGAAGCAGTTGCAAAAAGGCTTGCAGCAACTGGCCGAAGAAGGCGCGACCCAGCTCTTCCGCCCGATTCACAGCAACGATCTGATTCTCGGCGCTGTCGGCACGCTGCAGTTTGATGTCGTCGCCCACCGGCTGGAATTTGAATACGGCGTGGATTGCTTCTTCGAGCCTTACAACGTCTCCACCGCACGCTGGCTGCGGGGTGATGCGGCCATGATCCAGCAACTCGCCGAAAAATCCGGCGTCAATGTGGCGTTGGATGGCGCTGGCGATTACGTGTATCTCGCGCCGAACCGCGTGAACCTGAACATGACGGTAGAAAAATACCCGGACATCGTGTTCCTCGAAACCCGCGAAATCCACTGAGTGGCTAACGCCGCACGTGAAAGAACCCGCCAATGCCATTGCTGAAGCGTTCTGGAAAGCTGGCGGTTAACCAGGCATACGCGCCGTATTTGAAAAACTTTCCCGCCAGCATGACGGCAAAGACGTCGGCATAATCGTGGCGGACAATGCCGGCAAAAACCAGGGCAGGCGTTTGTGGCAGTGGCGATAGGGCAATCACGAACAGCGCCAGCAACCCGTAACGGGACATCCACGCCATGACCTCGCCCCAGCGGGCATTGCCGACAAACTCCGGAAAGTGCCGGTAAACCTGGCTCCAGCCCAGGTGATGACAGACGATTACCAGCAAAGTAGCGCCCAACGCGCTGCCCAGCGCAGTCGTGACCGCAATCTGCCGCCAACGGCCCGGCGCCAGCAGCGATGCGGGTACCACCACGGCAGTGACCGGATATGCCGCGCTGAACGTACCGGCCAGCGCCAGCAACAGACAAACCCACAGAAAACCATGCCCCGCCATGGATTCGCTGAGCATCTGTTGCAACAGCCCCTGGGGTTTCTTCGGTTTCATTAACTTGCCGTTCCTCTCATATCGCGCCTC
>JBAQUE010000242.1:0-8203 GCA_049297315.1 Rugosibacter sp. | reverse complement strand
GTTGCTCTTCCCCGCCATGGAAAAAAAGGGCGTGCCGGAAACCGGATGTCCGTTAGGCGGATTGATGGCCGAACACAAGAAGGGCAGGAGCCTGGTCGCCGCGCTCGATGAAGCGGCTGGCATTTATGCCGCCGGTAGCGCTGAGGGCGCAAGCAAAATCCGTGAAGCGATGCGCGGTATCCGGGAACTCTATCCAAACCATATCTGGAAGGAAGACGAGATGGTTTTTCCGATGGCGGAGAAGCTGTTCACCGCAGAAGAACTGGCGCAGATGAAAGCGGATTTTGATCAGGTCGAACTGGAATTGGGCCAGCACCATGATGCCTACATCGCATTTGCAAACGAGATGGAAGGACTGCTGCAGAAGACGTAAATGCACGCCCCGCAGCTTGTTTTCAGGAGAACTGGCCGCTGGCCTTTGGGCCGCGGATGACGCCTGTAGAAAGCAGGTTCACCCAGGCTTGCCGTCCAATCGCGGACGGGTGAGTATCGGCCAATAATGTATCGCATACAGGCCAAACGCCGCGGCCCATAACAGCGCCGATAGCTGGACGCTCGCCATATATGAATCTGGCAACACGATGCCGCCAAAAACGCGCACTAGCGCTGCGAGCTGAATCAGCAAAAACGACGTCATCTCGGCATGATCCGCCGTCAACGGGCGTCCCGTGTGGCCGCGCGCAGTGCGTACCATCATGCCCAGCGTCAACCCGCCAATGGCGCCGACGGTGAGCGCATGGGTTGCATACGATCCAACCAGAAGTTCCAGCGAGGTGAGGCTGCGCATCACCAGGTGCAAAACAATCCATGCGTATGCCGCATGCAGTATCCACACCAGGGGCGTAGCCAGCGTGCGCCATGGTTTCCAGAAGAATAAACGCACGCCATGGGCCAACGCAGCCAGCAGCGCTATCGCGCCGATAAGGGTTTGCGGCAATTGCAGCAGGTCAGCCAGAAACAACAGGATCACCGCGCCCAGCGCCAGTTTTTCCACCAATGCATGGCGCGTCGCTTGGGTGCCAGGGATGCCGTTGTTGGTAAACATCGGAATTACCCGACCGCCCATGACCACCATGATGAACAGCACCACGTCCAGCCCAAGCTGTAGGCCAAAACGTGGCGGCAGGTCGAGATAGCCCTGCCACGCCAAATGCACCGCGAGGATCAGCGCACCCATCAGCACCAGCAGGCCCACAAAAAAATAATTGCGGGCATTGCGTGACCGCAGCAACGGAATGCCTATCGCCCAGGCGATAGCGACAGGAAAAGCCGCATTCACTACGGCTGCCGTCATGGCGCATGGGGTTAACACCAAAACCCTGCCGCAGGCCCAGAGCGCTGCCAAGGCCATCAACGGCACGCCGCTGGCTGCCGGCTGGTGGGTCCAGGCAGTTACGGCAGTCAGCAGGAAACCGGCAATGACCGCCGTCGCATATCCGAACAGCATTTCATGACCATGCCATACCGGCCCCTGCAGATAGGCATGTGGCAAGTAGCCCGAAAACTGCGCCGCCCAAAGCAAAATGCTCAAGGCGCTGAACAGGCTTGCCAGCAAATAGAACGGGCGAAAACCCAGATTCCATAGCGCGAAGCGGGCGGCGTCAGACTGATCTGTGGTTTGCATTGCTCCGTGTCAGTGATGGTGTGAGGGGAAGCAGGGGTTGGGTATGCGCACGGCGATATATTGACCAAGCTTGATTGCAGGTGGCGGCAAGCCACCTGCTGGCGCGAGATAAAAAGAGGTAATCACCTTGCACTCCGCCGTGGATAACGTGGAAAGACTTGAAGTCTTCTCAACCCTGGCGTTGGGCGGCGTGTTCCTGATAAATCTGTTTTTCACGCCCAATCAGGATATCCGCCAGAAAACCATAGGCTTCGCCCCAGGCATTGATAACGTCATCAGTTGCGCCTGCACCCAGCACTTCGCGAATGGAAGCCAGCAGGTTTTCTCCGACGATGGGGTAGTGCTCGGGTTTGATCTGCACCGAGACATGTTTTTGCGCGATGCGTTCAACTGCCTCGCCCAGCGCTGGCAGATTGTCGATATTGGCGGCATACGCACAAATTGCGGCGGCCAGTGCTTTTTGCTGTACCCCGGAGGCTTGGTTTTCCTGGTTGAAAAGAGGCACGACTTCGGGATTGTGCGAGAACATCCGCTTGTAAAAGTGCCGCGTCAGCGTTTCGCCATGTTCTGCAAGAATCGGGGCGGTGGATTTGACGACGGCAATGGTTTGTGCAGACAACATCAAAGAGCTCCTTTAATATGTAAAGTAAGTACATATTAATGTTTCCAGTTTCAATGTCAAGCGCTTTTTATAATGGACCGCATGCAACTAACCAGCTTTACCGATTACGGATTGCGTAGCCTGATGTATCTGGCGGCCTGCACAGACAGGCTTTCCAGCGTCAAGGAAATCGCCGACTACTATGGCATTTCGCGTAACCATCTGGTCAAGGTGGCACATCGGCTTGCACAGTTGGGATATATCGAGACCAGCAAGGGCAGAGGTGGTGGCATCCGCCTGGCGTGGGATGCCAGGAAACTGCATCTGGGTGATCTGGTCAACGCGCTGGAACCAAACATGAACATCGCCGAATGCTTCAACCGCGATACCAACACCTGCCTGATAACCAACACCTGCCAGCTCAAACATTGCCTTTTTGAGGCAAGCCGTGCTTTTACGGATGTTTTGAATAAATACACTCTGGCAGATGCGATAAAAAACAAAGCCATGTTCCCTGGGTTATCGAGAATGGAATAGTTTCCCATTCTGTTGGTGGTGCGCCATTGCCATCAATTCGTGTACGATGGATATCATGAAAGACATGCTCTCTTTGTCCGCACATCTCCCCGAGGCCCACTTCGCGCCCGGCGACACAGTAGTGCACGAAGGTGATGCGGCGGGCGGCGTCTGGGTCCTGGTTAGCGGTGCGCTGCAGGTGCGCAAGGGGGCTGTCCTAGTCAATACCATCAACCGGCCGGGCGCCTTGATCGGGGAGATTTCGGTATTGTTGGGCACGACATACGGGGCGACCGTCGAGGCCACGGCGTCCAGCCTGCTGCGCCATGCCGCCGATGGCCGCGCGTTTCTCTCCAATGATCCGCATATCAGCCAGCTCGTTGCAGCGGGTCTGGCAGAGCGCCTCAATTTCATGACCACCTATCTGGCTGACTTGAAGTATCAGTATGGCGACGCGCCAGGTCTGTCCATGGTCACGGAGGTATTGAATGAATTGGCACAGCGCCAGGCGCCGTTGGCGCGGTCCGGCTCGGCCCGTGATTCCGACCCTGAGTATTGATCAGAATACTGTGCGTGCTGGCCTGGCCGGATCGGTTAGGTGCAGGCATTCTGTGCCCATTATTGACTGCCACGAAGCTGATCCGGCAACAAGGTCAATTTCGACGTGCGCCGGGACGGGGCCGATCTGACGTCCTGCGTTGAACACCCAGGTTTTGCCGAGACGGTCTGCCCACGATCCATCGGGCTTGAACGGTGGTTCATGCACATGGCCGGTAAGCACCAAATCGGGTTGATACTGCGTGATCCATCCGCCAATATCCGCATCCCCATAATGACGTCGTCCAGTCCAGCACGTGGGTGAGCCAAGCGGTGGCCAGTGATATACCCAAACCCAGCGCGCCGGGCGGCGCAGTGCAGCGCCCGCCAGTTGCGTTTCCAGGGCGGCGCGGCCAGCCGGGCCATCCCACCATGGGCAAATGGTGACCAGGGTATCGTCAATCAACACGGAGTCGCCATCGCATGGAACACCGGCAGCGCGTGCCTCGGCCAGCCACAAGGGGGCCTGCTCACCTTGTGTGTCGGGGCCGGTGAGGTCATGGTTGCCTGAACTCACCGCTACCCGCCCGGCAGAATTCAGCAAAGACAGGTAACGCAAGATCACCACGGATTGGGTATCCAGGGACACTGGCGAACTGATATCGAGATGGTCGCCAGCCAGCACCACCAGATCAAAAGATGGCGTTACATGCACCACCCAGTCAAGCTGCGGCAGGGTGTAGTGGAGATCGGAGACGAGCAGGATGCGCAAGATGGGTGTTCAATGTCAGTTCGAGGCGTCATCTTAGACGCTTGTTGATGCGTTCACTCAATAGCCCCCTATATTTTGCAGGCCAGCCAAGTTGGGATGTCGCATGTTACTGGCATAAATAAAAAGGCCTTCCCTTATTTGAGAGAAGGCCTTTTCGCATACTGCTTTTTGAATGTGACGCCGTACTCAGTGCAACCCGGCCATGTAGTCCGTTACGGCCTTGATTTCGGCATCCGTCATCTTCAGTGCGGTGGTGCGCATGATGCTGGCGGGATCATTGGCGCGCGTGCCGTCGCGGAAGGCGCGGAGTTGCGCTTCGGCATATTCGGCATGCTGGCCGCTGACGCGCGGATATTGTGCAGGGATGCCGGCGCCCGCCGGGCCGTGGCAGGAGGCGCAGGCGGGCAGGCCTTTTGTTTCATCGCCACGCCGGTAAAGCGTCTGGCCGAGCTTGACGGTGGCTTCATTCTTCGCTGCGCCGGGTTTGGGTGTTTGTGCCGCAAAATAGGCTGCCAGGTCACGCATTTGCTCGCTGGTATATGCGGCGATCATGCCGCCCATGACAGGGTTTGCACGCAGCGCGGGCTTGCCGTCGGCGGCCTTGAAGTTGCTCATTTGCTTGAGCAGGTAATCGTAACTTTGCCCGGCCAGCGTGGGGTTGACCGGGATCATGCTGTTGCCGTCCGCACCATGGCAGGCGGCGCAAACCGTGGCGGCGATTGCCTGGCCGCGCGCCGCATCGCCCACAGGCGTCTTGGCCGTTTCGGCCGCCTGCGCGCCGAAAGTGATTACCGCACATGTTAAAGCCAACAGGGAACGCTTCATGATCCGCTTCTCTCCGATTGAATGCCGACTGTGCGGCACATGAAAACTGTTATTCTACCTTAGGCTAAAACCAGCCTGACCCTGAAAAACCTGACATTCTTTGCGCCATGCCCCTGTTTCGCCACGCCACTTTTGAAATTTCTGCCGCCAAACCCAGCGGCCTGCCGTCGGCCGTGGGGCCGGAAATCGCCTTCGCCGGACGCTCCAACGCCGGCAAGTCAAGCGCCATCAACACGCTGGTTGGTCACACGCGCCTGGCCTTCGTGTCCAAAACGCCGGGGCGCACGCAACTGATCAACGTCTTCCGCATGACCAATGGCGCGGCGCTGGTCGACCTGCCCGGCTATGGTTTCGCCCAGGTACCTTTGGCGGTGCGCCTGCAATGGCAGGGCCTGCTGGAGGATTACCTGACGCGGCGCACTAATCTGGCCGGTTTGGTGCTGATCATGGACTCGCGCCGTCCGCTGACCGAACTGGACTGGAAAATGATCGGCTGGTTCGCACCGACCGGACGGCCGATCCATTGCCTGTTGACCAAATCCGACAAGCTGACGCGCCAGGAGCAGACCAAAACCTTGCGTGAAACGCGCGCCGCGCTGGCCGAATATGGCGGGCAGGTCACGCTGCAATTGTTTTCCAGCCTGAAAAAAACCGGCATGGAAGAAGTGGAAAAAGTGGTCGGCGGCTGGCTGGAAAAAGAAAAACCCTCGGCAACCGGGGGAGGTGATGCCGAGGGTGAAGTTGCTGCTTGACACTGTCAAACAACTAACCTGCTCAGGAGGAGAAGCAGGCAGCGTTGGGGGGGAAGAAGCAAGACTGCTCATGCTTCACCAACACTGTGTCGACATAGACACTATGATCGCGGCAAAGTTCAAATTTATCCAATTCATTTTTATGTATTAAATTATGAATAAAACGAATAGTGAAACTGGTGCATTCCCTGCACTACGCATGCGCCGCATGCGCAGGGACGATTTTTCCCGGCGCTTGATGCGTGAGCACACACTGACGTCAAATGACCTGATTTATCCAGTCTTCGTGCTTGAAGGTGCAGGCCGTACGGAAGCCGTGGCGTCGATGCCCGGCATTGAGCGGGTATCGCTTGACCGCTTGTTGCCGGTGGCCGAGAAAGCCTTGCACCTGGGCATCCCTGCACTGGCCTTGTTTCCGGTAATTGATGGCAGCAAAAAAACGCCGGGGGCGGAAGAGGCCTGGAATCCGGCCGGATTGGCGCCGACGGTGGTGGCGCGGCTGAAAAAAGAATTTCCTGAACTGGGCATCATCACCGACGTGGCGCTCGACCCTTACACCAGCCACGGCCAGGATGGCCTGATCGATCCGACGGACCCGCGCGGCTATGTGTTGAATGATGAAACCCTGGCGGCATTGGGCAAACAGGCGCTGTGCCATGCGCGCGCAGGTGCGGATGTGGTCGCGCCGTCGGACATGATGGATGGCCGCGTGGGTTACATCCGTCATGCGCTGGATCAAGAAAATCTGATCCATACACGTATTTTGGCTTATGCCGCGAAATATGCGTCGAGCTTTTATGGCCCGTTCCGTGATGCGGTGGGCTCGGCGGGCAATCTGGGCCGGGGCGATAAAAAAACCTATCAGATGGATCCGGCGAATTCAGACGAGGCTTTGCGCGAAGTGGCGCTGGATTTGCAGGAAGGCGCCGACATGGTGATGGTCAAGCCCGGCATGCCGTATCTGGACATCGTGCGCCGTGTGAAAGACACTTTTGGCGCACCAACTTATGCGTATCAGGTGAGCGGCGAATATGCGATGCTCAAAGCCGCCGCGCAAAACGGCTGGCTGGACCACGATGCGGTGATGATGGAGTCGCTCCTGGCCTTCAAGCGCGCCGGCTGCGATGGCATTCTGACCTACTTTGCGCTGGAAGCGGCGGCGTTGCTGAAGGCGCAGAAAGCGTAAAAAGTCGGCGCTGGCAACACGGCGGTAAAGGCTGCGTTACCGCGCCAAAAGCGGCCACTGCGCCGGCCATTGCGCCAGCGGGTCTTCCTTGAAGCCGCTTTTGACAAAGCGCTGCCAGCGGCCCAGCGTGTAGCAGACCAGCAGGTTGGCATGCGCGCCGCAATCATGCCCGGCGCTTAACGCGTCTTGCGCGACGGCGATTTTCAGGCACTGCTTGAGCGTGGCTTCGATACGGTCGAGCAGTTGGTTGATGCGCGCCTGCAAACGCGGATTTTCATGCACCAGCGCATCGCCCACCAACACGCGCGTCAGGCCGCGGTTTTTCTGCGCGAAGCGCAGCAGCGAGGCGACGATGGCTTCTACTTGCTTGAGGCCGGATTCCTCGGCGGATTCAATCTGGCCGACCACGCTGAACACGCCGCCTTCGATGAATTCGATCAAGCCTTCGTACATCTGCGCCTTGCTCGCGAAGTGGCGGTACAGCGCGGCTTCGGAAACGTTCATCTGCTTTGCCAGCAGCGCCGTCGTTACCTTCTCGGCGGCGGGCCGTTCAAGCATTTCAGCGATGGTTTGCAGAATCACCAGTTTCTTTTCACCCGCCACGCGGGTTGTGCGTGCTTCGTCCATGGCGTTCCGTTATTTTGATTTGATCAGGGTGCCGACGCCGTCGTCGGTGAGGATTTCCAGCAGCAAGGCGTGTTCGACGCGGCCGTCGATGATGTGCACGCTTTTCACGCCGCTGCGCGCCGCATCCAGCGCCGAGCCGATCTTGGGCAGCATGCCGCCGGACAACGTGCCATCGGCCACCATGTCATCGACATCGCGCGGCGTGATGCCGGTCAGGAGATTGCCCGCTTTATCGAGCACCCCCGGCGTGTTAGTCAGCATCACCAGTTTCTCGGCCTTGAGTACTTCGGCGATTTTTCCGGCCACCACATCGGCGTTGATGTTGTAGGTTTCCCCTTCGCCGCCAACGCCGATCGGCGCGATTACCGGGATGAAGTCGCCGGAATCGAGCAACGCAATCAGGGCGGGATCGATGGACACGATCTCGCCGACCTGGCCGATGTCGAGCATTTCGCCGGGCTTTTCCGTATTTTCGATGAGCAGTTTTTTGGCGCGGATGAAATTGCCATCCTTGCCGGTCAAGCCGACCGCCTTGCCGCCCTGCTGGTTGATCAGGTTGACGATTTCCTTATTGACCTGGCCGCCGAGCACCATTTCCACCACATCCATGGTCTCCGCATCGGTCACCCGCATGCCTTGCACGAAGGCGCCTTTTTTGCCGACGCGCGCGAGCAGGTTTTCGATCTGCGGCCCGCCGCCATGCACCACCACCGGATTCATGCCAACCAGCTTGAGCAGCACGACATCGCGCGCAAAGCACTGC
>JBAQUE010000241.1:0-10013 GCA_049297315.1 Rugosibacter sp. | reverse complement strand
GGCCCCGCGCCGACAAACCAGACCTTGCCGGTCATGCTGTCAGGCCGCGCGCAGGTCGAAGCAGTAGCGCAGGACGCGGCTGTCCTTGTAGCGGGCCAGGCCCTGGACGATCACCCAGGTGAATACGGGTTCGATCAGCACGATGCTGATGTAGGAAGCGGCGAAAGCCGCCCAGGCAGCAAGCGGCGTGGCGACTTCGCTGACGGACAGCCAGAAGCCGACCATCAGCGTCACGCCGCTGTAGTAAGCGGCATCGAGCTTGAGGATGGTCTTGATATCGAGCTTTTGCACCCGCTTGCCCAGGGTTGCATGCAGCAAGGCGAGGGGGGCGGCCAGGGAAAGGAAGTTAATACCCAGATGCACGAGGTCAGCCGGATTAAACAGCAGGCCTTGCAGCAGCAGGCCGAGGCCAAAGCCAATCAGCGTGGGTACGAAACCCAGGGTGAGATAGATCGGCATGGCGCCGACGAAGTGCAGCTCGGACGGCCCCACCTGCAAGTGGAACATCTGCATGAAAACGCTGAAGAAAATTGCGGCTAGCAGCGCGCGCACCATGAGTTGCGGCTGGCGCACGAGTTGTAATGACTGGCTGCCCAGCACGCCGATGGCGGCGATATTGGCCAGGGCGATTTTGGTGGCGGAAACATAACCCGGTTCGATGTGCATGATGCTTCTCCTCTGCGATGAACGACAATATCGGCATGACGAGGGGAGCGTTGGCAGTGCTGGTTGACGTGGGTATCTGGTTGTATTGAGCGATGAAAAATCACCACTTGGCCACAGCAAGACAAATCTGGTCAAACAAAACTGCGTATCAAACGACGAGCTACGAGCCAAATAAAACCGGCCAACACCCTCACCCCGGGGTACATACCATTCATTCGATCAAGGCCGGTCTTCTGGCTTACCTTCACTCGCCTCTGCCCGCCTTCCCGTGCATCGCACAGTGGCATTGGGGCAGATTTGTCAGGTTTACAGCAGCGGGGGCTGCGCCGGACTGTTTGGGCAATGATTTGAAAATCAGTTATCCAAAGTCACCGGACTTCCCGTTTCACTCTGGCGCGCAGACTGCACGCCAGAGAACCGAGATCGAAAAGGCAGTCTACTTGAAAGCGCAGGCGATAGGCAAGCAGAAGATTTATGGCATCGGGATAATCTGGCTACAGAAAGCGGAACAGCGGCGGCTGCTTCAGCGTGGGATAAACCAGCGGTCGTTATCACTACGAATTTCGCGTAGCGGATAGCCGTACAGGCGGCTTAAATTGTCTGCGGTGATGATTTCCTGGCTTCGTCCCGCCAGCCATTCGCCCTCGCCGAACAAGAGCAGGGCGTGGTCGCAATAGCGCACGGCAAAGCCGGGGTCGTGCAGGATAGCGATGCAGGCGGTGGCGGTCGCTTCATTTGCTGTGATGGTTTTGAACAAGTCCATGACGGCGACTTGATGCGCGAGGTCCAGATGGGTGAGTGGCTCGTCGAGCAGGAAAAGCTGTGGCTGCTGGGTGAGCAGTTGCGCTACGGCCAGGCGTTGCCGTTCGCCACCGGAAAGGGTGTGCACTTCGCGCTCGGCAAAATCTTCCAGCTCCACGGCGGCGAGCGCTTGTCGCGCGATGGCGCGATCCGCTTCGGATTCCCAATCCCAGCGCCCCAGATGCGGATGGCGGCCGACGAGCGCGGTTTCCAGCACGGTGGCGGGGAAGGGGTCGCTTTGGTGCTGGGGCAGCACGCCGCGCATCTTGGCGAGGCGACGCAGGTCATGGCTTGAAAAAGTCGGCGTTGGCGCTACGGCGCTTATTTGTCCAACATGCAATTCACCTCCATCTGCCGCACGCAAACCGGCGAACGTGGCGAGCAGCGTGGATTTGCCCACGCCGTTACGGCCCAGAATCGCCCAGCGCTCACCGTTGGCGACGCTGAGATTCAGCGCATCGCAAATGCGGATGTTGCCGATGCTCACATCCAGCGCATGGGTGGAAAGGAGGGCGCTGTGCATGGCTTAAGTTGTTTTCTCGCGGCTCAACAGGTACAAAAATACCGGCACGCCAATCAGCGCAGTGAGCACGCCAACCGGCAACTGTTGCGGGGCGATCACCGTGTGCGCCAGGGTATCGGCCAGGAGCAGCAAGCTGCCGCCAACCAGCACCGTGGCGGGCAGGAGCAGCCGCTGATCGTTGCCCCAGCCTTGGCGCAGCAGCCACAGGCGCACCAGGTGCGGCACGATGAGGCCGATGAAGCCGATGCTGCCGGCCGTGGTGACGGCCGTGGCGGTGGCCAACGCAGCTAAAAAATACACGCCGCGTTTGACTTGTGCGACCGGAACGCCCAGGGTTTGCGCCAGCCTGTCGCCCCGCGCCAGCACATTGAGCTCGCGCGCGAAGGGCAGCGCCAATGCCAGCGATAACGCAAGCACCGCTAATGCCGGACGCGCTTCGCTGATTTGCCCGGCATCGCCCATCAGCCAGAACAGCATGCCGCGCAATTGTGTTTCCGGCGCGATCGACAACATCAAGGCTACTGCGGCGCCACAGCCCGAGGCAACAATCACGCCGGTGAGCAGCAGCCGCGTGCGCGTCCAGCTGTTGTCGCCATGCGCCAGGCCAAATACCAGCAGCATGGCGGCAAACGCGCCGCCAAAAGCGGACAGGTTGATAAACCACAGCGTCAGGCCCAGCAGCATGGCCAGCAGCGCACCCACCGCCGCGCCGCCGGATATGCCCAATACATAGGGGTCGGCGAGCGGATTGCGCAACAGCACTTGCATCAAGGCGCCGGCCAGGGCCAGCAGGCCGCCGCAAGCAAAAGCGCCCAGTGCCCGCGGCAGGCGCAGGCCGCGTATCACCTCGACAGCCAGCGATGCTTCGCCTGTCGGGCTGCCGCCGAATAGCGCGGTGAATAAGTCAGACCAGGTGACCGGAATGCTGCCCGCCGCCAAGGAGATGACCAGACTCAGTGCCGCCAGGGCAAGGAGCAAGACCAAAACAAAAAAAGCGCGGCGGCGGGAGGGCATGGTTCAGCGCAGGGTGAAGCGCACACCTGCAAAGACGGTGGCGCCAAGCGAAGCGTAGTCCGTCGACGAGCTGGTGGCTAATTGATACTGTTTGTCAAACAGGTTGTCTACGCGGGCAAAGGCAGACCAGCCTTGGCCGATCTGGTATTCGCCGTGCAGATTGACCAGTCCGTATCCGCCCATTTTCTTTGTGTTCTTCTTGGTCAAGAAGTCAGGCGCATCGTAGCGTGGACCGGCGCCCTGAATCTCACCGCCCCATGACCATGCGCCGGCGCCATGGTCGAATGTCAACGTGCCGAATTTTTTCGCCCGGCGGATCAGATATTCGCCAGTCTCCGAGTCTTTTGGATCTTGCATGGTGACGTGGCCCCCCAATTTCCATCCGGCAAGATTCGTTGATGCCATGGCAGTCACCCCATTGATGCGTGCTTGGCCAACATTGCGGGGTGAATAAAAGAACGAACCAGGGGGCGATTCTTCCCATTGAATCAGGTTGCGAATGGTATTGCGGAAGGCGGTGAGCGATGCTTGCGTATTGCCTTCTTCATAATGCAGCGCGAGTTCATGGGTGCGACCTGTTTCGGGCTGTAGCGCCGGATTGCCAGCGCCGACAAAAGGCGTGTTCGGAAAATACAGGTCGTTGAATGTCGGGGCTTTGAATGATGTCCCCGTATTGGCGGCGACACGCCATTGCGGTGTCACGCGATAGCCATAGCCCAGCGTGTGTGTGGTCTTGCTGCCGAATTGAGAGTTATCGTCATAGCGTGCGGCAGCTTGCCAGAAATGCTTGCCTTGACTGCCGTTCCAGCCTATGACCAAGGAATCGGTAGTGCGCTCGGTGTTGGTATAAGTATTTGTTGAGGCGATTTCTTCACGCAGCGTTTCTACGGCAAGCAATGCCTGACCCAAGGGTAATTTCACATCGTTTTGCCAAGTGAATTGATCCTGAAGGGTTTTGAATGTGTCATCCGACTGTCCCAGGGTAAAAGAGGGCGTAGATACGCTTTTATCTTCGCTGCGACCCAGGCGCAATTCGCTGCGCCAGTTATCACTCAGATTGGCTTTGGCATGTGCGGCGTAACTGGTGGTTTTGTGACGGGTTTGCCAGTCGGAACTCGCAGGCGGGCCAAAGGGTGGAAAGCCATCAGCGTCAAACTGGTTCATGCTATCGCTCTCGAACCATTGAACGCCAATTTCTGTTGTTGTGTCTGGCCGCCAGTTGGCATGCAAGGCATTGGTTCTGCGCCAAAAGCCATCTTTGTCCGGGTTGTAGGCCGAGCTGGATGGGTTGGTAATCATGCTCACGCCGTCGCTGCGTGAATCGGTGAGTCTGACGCCGTAGTCAAATTGCCCGATCTGGTTGCTATGCGCCAGGGATGCTTCTTGCGCGCCATGGCTGCCTGCACCCAGGCTGACATCCAGGCGAGGACTCTCGGCCGAGGGGCGGGTGGTAATGCGAATCACGCCGCCAATGGCGTCCGAGCCATACAGCGCAGACGCCGCACCACGCAGGATTTCGATGCGTTCGATTTGTGCGAGTGGAATCGCTTCGATCGATGTTTGGCCCAGCGTTGCTGAACTCACGCGCAGGCCATCCACCAGAACCAGGGTGTGCCCGGCATTTGCGCCACGGATAAAGATGCTTTCGGGAGCGCCACGGCCTCCCTGACGGGAAATTTCGACACCAGGGACACGCGCCAGCAGATCGCCGAGCGAGGCGTTCACGCCGGCTTTTTCGATGTCTTCGCGGTCAAGCAGCGTGACATCCGCTGTCAGTGCATTGACGCGGCTGGGCTGGCGGGTGGCAATGACGACGATGGCTGCATCGTCAGTCATGGTATCGGCAGCAAATACAGGAAATGCGGAAACAACGGCGATGGATAAAACGGTATGACGGAATGGATGCTTCATGAATAGACTCCTGGTATCCGGCACGCGTCCCCGCAGCCGGCGGATCAAAAAATCAGGCGCCGGGGGAAGAGGATCGAAGGAGTCTGTTTCGGCTGAATTGTGATTAAAACAGCAAAACGCAACACACCCGACGCGGCCACCCCGCAGCATCTGATACGAGTGTTCCTGGCCGGTCTCCGGGCTTGCAAGTCTTGCCGCCTCGCCTTCCCGGAATAACATCATTCCAGTGGCATTGTGAGGCAGCCGCACTTGCTTACCGTTGCGGGGGCAGCGCCGGAATTGATTGTCTGGAGGAACAATCGCACCGGCTTCCCGTTTCATCCGGCATGAGGACTCATGCGCGGACACCACGAACGGCGCGCAGTATAGCAGGGGCGTGTGCTATCGGCTTGGCTTGGGCTAACAGGCAGCCGCCCAGAGCGCCAGCCCTTGCGCGTTAAGGTCAACATCCATGCCGAGCAGGGCGTCGAGTTCATCATCGCTCAGGCTTACGCCGTGGGCGCGTGCCTCGGCGATGAGAAAGGCGCGGAGCGGCGGTCCAATTAACGCTTGGAGCTCATTCGTCGCCGTGTTGCCAGCGCCGACTTTTCGGGCAGCATCTTCAGCGATGTTGACGAACGCATCCAGCCGCTGCATCAGCGCTGCCGCGTATCGTTGCGGTTCCGGCAGAAGGCCAAAATGCGTGAGGTAGGCCACCTCCGGTTGCAGCGTCAGGATGCGCTCGATTGAGCTGCGTAGCGCCGCCGGGTCGAACTGCGACGGCGTGGTGGTGGGAAACAGAAACGGTCGGCCGCCGACATACAGTTCGCGATAAGCGATGCCGAAAGTGTCGCCGGTAAATAGGCCTTTCGACTGTGCATCGAAAATGGCAATGTGGTGGCGCGCATGGCCTGGCGTGTCGAGGCACAGCAACTCGCGTCCGGCGAGATTGATCACCGCGCCCTCATGCGCCTCGACAATGCGCTCGGCAGCAATCGGCCGCAACTCGCCATACAACTGCCGCGCCCGATCCTTGCCATATACCGCCTCGACGCCAGCCATCAGCCTGGCCGGCTCGGCCATGTGCCGCGCGCCGCGCGGATGTACCACCAGCCGCGCACGCGGAAAGGCATCCATCATCACGCCCGCGCCGCCGGCATGGTCGAGATGAATATGCGTGAGGATGATGTAATCCACCGCATCCGGCCCAAGTTCCAGCGCATCCAGCGCCGCCAGCGCACGTGGCAGTGTTGCGAAAGTGCCCGTGTCGACAAAGGCCGCATGTCCATAGTGCTCGATCAGATGCACCGCCGCCAGCTCCGGGCGGAGATAGCCTGCATCAAAGGCATGAATGCCATTTGGGTAATCATGGAGTTCTATCATCATGGATGGAATGTTATCAAGTCAGCGGTGCTATGGAAAAATTTTCAGCAATTTCTTGCGCCGCCGGACAGTCTGTGAAATAATGCGCGCCTTCCGCACGGAGCGGTAGTTCAGTTGGTTAGAATACCGGCCTGTCACGCCGGGGGTCGCGAGTTCGAGTCTCGTCCGCTCCGCCAACGTATAAACAAAAACGCGCCTTCGGGCGCGTTTTTGTTTTCTGCCCACACTTTTCCCACGCGGCAATTGCCTATCGAATTGCGGTCCTGCCAGGGCATGGCTTCATGCTTCGAACAGCGGTTCGGTCCTGGTTCCTTGATCACGGCAAAGTCGAAATCCTGCAATACCTCGCACGCCGCGAAGTAGCGGACAAGAAGGGTGTTCGGCGTGTTGCGGAAGAAATCGTGGGGGGGAATAGTGGCGTGTCATCATTTCTCCGAGCATCAAGTTGCTTCCAGTCTGGCAACTTTGCTGTACCTTGTTGGATATAAACTTGCCGATGCCATAGAGTCTAGAATTCGTCGTTTCTTCATGATGTCGCGGGGGCTACCGGATGAGCCTGGGATCGGACAACAATAAGCGCATAGAGTCACGGGAGGGCTCGTTGTGAGCGATATCGTCAAGAGCAAGATTCGCCAGCTGTACCAGTTCCTGAAGGAAGCCAATCAACTGCGCTTCCGGCCGGTGCGCGTCTTATCGGAACAGCCGAAAGTGGTTCGGCTGGCCGACATGCCGAATCACCCCTCAATGCAGCTGTTCCGTCCGGTGCGTACCGAAGACACTCAGGAGGTGCCGGACACCCTGATCAGGGTACGTCGTCCGCATCTGACCAAGTGCCCGGCGCCATCGCCATCCCTGCAGGGATGGCTTCTGCTCAACTGGGATGATCCGAACAAGCAGGCGCTATATGTCGCGAGTCAAAACGCCACGGACGATGACGGCGAGACGATCACTATTCGCTTTGACGACGAACCCCAGCGTGTTGCTGATTTCAGGGCATGGTCGGAGCAGCGCAAGGCCTGGGTTGAGCCAGAAATAGGCGCGCGCAAGGCCATGTCCTTCTTCGAGGTCTTCTACGACATTTACTCGGCCATCGAGAAAGATGGCGAGGAACTGGAACTGCTGGTCGCCGACGGGCATTTTCTCTGGCAGGCTGTCTCCGACATCGATGGCCCAGTCGCAATCAACCATCCGATCCTGCTGAAGCGGGTTGAACTGCGCTTCGATGCCAATATCCCCGAATTCACGATTCATGAAACGGATCGGGAGCCCGAAATTTACGGCAGCCTGTTTCCTGATCTGACCGATGTGGCGCCTGGGGCGATCCGCAATCGCAAGACGGAACTCGAAAACGCCGGATATCACCCGCTGGGCTGGGACGATACCGAAGCCTTTCTCAAGGCATTCATCCAGACTGTATCGCCACTCAAGGGGGAATACCTCGGCGAACTTCCTCGGGAGGGTCCGACTGCTATGCCGCGCCTGTACCGGGACATGGTGCTGGTGCTGCGCAAGCGAATTGCCGGCATCGCCAATGCAGTCGACGCCATCATCGACGACATCGAGCATCAGACTGTCTTCCCGCCGGCGCTGGTACAGATTACCGGCACGGTGACGGAGTGGAAGAACTCTGGCCTCGGCGATTCCGGTAGTGGAAGCAGCGCTCTGGCCGGGGAGCCGCCTACCAACAGCTTCAACGACGACGACATCCTGCTGGCCAAGGAAGCGAATGACGAGCAGCGCCAGATCATTCGCCGACTTGAGCACAAGGGTTCTGTTATCGTGCAGGGGCCACCCGGTACCGGCAAGACCCATACGATCGGCAACCTGATTGGCCATCTGCTGGCCCAGGGCAAGTCGATTCTCGTTACCGCACAGACCGCCAAGGCGCTGCGCGTGGTGCGGGACAAGGTGCCGGAAGTTTTGCGTCCACTGGCCGTGTCTGTGCTTGGCAGCGACCAGGATGCCCGCCGGCAACTGGAGTCATCGATTAGTTCGATTACCGAGCGCCTGACCGGGGATACGGCCGAAAGCCTGTTGCAGAAGGCACAACAGTTCGAGTCCGAGCGACGAAAGCTTCTGACGCAGACCAAACAACTCAGTCACAAGCTGCGCGAGGCGCTCGAAAACGAGTATCGCGAAATCGTGGTCGGCGAGCAGCACTTCACGCCATCCGATGCGGCGCGCTCCGTCTCAGCCAATCGCAATGATCACAGCTGGATTCCTTCACCGGTCAAGCTTGGCGCACAGGTCGGCCTTCCTGAACAGGAACTGGTGCGTCTGTATGCGCTGGGAACCTCCTACAGTGCCGAGGAGGAGCAGGATGCACGCTATCCGCTTCCCGAGTTGGCGGCACTGCCTTCCGAACGCCAATTCCAGGTGATGGTCTCAGAGTATCAGCATCTCACCACCACGGATCTCACGTCGGGGGCTGATCGCTGGCAGGTTGGCGACCTTGGCAGCGAGTCACTGGCGAGGGTTGCTGCCGATCTGGCAGCAGAGTTCTCCGGTGACCTGCGTCTTCAGGCCTGGCGTCCCTATGCCATTGTTGCCGGCATTCATGGCGGTACCGAGCGTGAGGTCTGGGAACGACTGATTGCCAACATCGAGGAAGCTGCCGAGGCCAATGCCCGGTATGCGCTGGTCCTGCAGCACCGTCCACGCTTGTCGGGTGCCATGCCGGTCTATCGGCAACGGCAGGTTACCGTTGAGATTTGTGAGCACATCGACGGTGGCGGCAAGCTTGGGTTTCTGCAACTGGCGACTCGCTCCGAGTGGCGCCAATTCATCAAGACAACCTCTGTCACGGCTGGTCAACCCAATCATCGCGATCACTTTGAGGCCTTGGGCCATCTGGCCGAACTCGAACACTTGCGCGCCAGCCTCGAACTGCCATGGAACACGATGATTGGGGAGCGCATCCACCAGCCATTGAGTGCCTTGGGTACCGCGCCGGAACTGGCTTGTCGTGCGCTCATTCCGGAAATCCGGCGCTGCCTCGATTGGCATGCCTCGGTCTGGGTACCGCTTGCGGCGCGACTCAAAGCCGAAGGGCTCAAGCTCGATGATCTGGTTGCCAGCCTGCCACGTGAAGCGAGCCAGATTTCGGAATACCTTGTTATTGAGCGACTTGCCGCGACGATCTTACCGACACTGCTCGAAAAGGAAGCTGGACGCCGCAAGTTGCGCGAATGCGAGGCAGCTTTTAATCACTTGGCGAACCTGGCAACGAAGGTCGATTCGACCTCCCCGGACAGTGGCTGCATCGGTCGCATCATTGCCGCCGTTCGCTCATGCAATCCGGAAGCCTATGCCGGGGCACTTGAGTACGCGCGCCGCCTGCACGCCGTCAAACCGCTGGTTGCCGAAAGGGATGCGTTGGCGGCCAAACTGGCGTTGGTTGCCCCGGGATGGGCGGAGCAGATTACCCACCGCGTGCCTCCTCATCATGAGGGTACGCTGCCTGGCAACGTGGCAATGGCCTGGACCTGGCGGCAGCTGCAGGACACCTTGGTTGAACGGGACAAGCTCGATGCCCACGAATTGCAGCGGCAGATCGACCGCACGCGGGAAACTTTGCGACAGGTCACTGAATATCTTATTGATACGAGAGCATGGGGAAAGCAACTTCAATTGCTCGCCGGAAAGCCCGATGTTTGGCAGGCTCTTGTTGGTTGGCTGGATACGATCAAGAAACTCAAGTCAACGAAGGACCCGAAGAAACGCGCGGAACTGCAAA
>JBAQUE010000240.1:0-1749 GCA_049297315.1 Rugosibacter sp. | reverse complement strand
ATGCGTGCCGATCATGCGCAGGGGTTCGCCATCCCCGCTACGCTCGGTGACCATGCCGCGGTCGTGTATCCACTTGTAGCCGCCGTCCCTGCAGAGATAACGGCAATCGACATCGTAATAGGGTTCCGCACCATCCTGACAAGCCTGCACATGGGCATGAACAGCCTGCCGGTCGTCCGGATGCAGGCGCAGCTCCCATTCGTCATTGTCGTCGCCAATCTCATCTTCGGCATAGCCAAGCATTGCCTTCCAGCGCGTTGAGTAAAACACCTTGCCTGCCTGGATATTCCAGTCCCAAACCCCCAGGCCAGAACCTTCAAGGGCGAATTTCCAGCGGAATTCGCTTTCCTCCAAGGAGGCTTTACTTTGTCTGATCTCTTTGGTCAGTTCCTGCGCCAGGCTGATGGCATTTTCCCGGGTGCGCATCGTTGAACGCAGCAACAGAAACAGCATGATGCTGGCTGTCATGCCAAAAACAAAAACCAGCCATGCCTGGCTATAGCTGGTAAAGACAGACTCCTGGTAGTGGTGGTCAAACACCAGCAACCATTGCCTGCCGCCAAAATCGATCCGGCTTTCCCTGAACAGGGTCGTCCTCGGGTCGTTGATGTCTTCCTTTTGGCTTTGATAAATCCGCTGGCCAGGATCAATGCGATCGCCATCGTAGATATTCAGATGAACCGAGCTGCCCAATTGGCCTTGCCACGGCGCCAGCATGCCCGCCATCAGGTCATTCATCCGATACGGACTATAGACCCAGCCCATCAGGGCGGCCTGTCTCTGCGCCAAGGTTGTGACCGGCATGCCGTTGCGATACACCGGCGCATACATGAGCACGCCGGCCTGGACATCCTGACTGGTTTCCTGCACCAGCAGCACCTTGCCCGACAAGGCGGCTTCACCACTGTCCCTCGCCAGATCCATCGCCGCCCGCCTGACCGGCTCGGCGTACATGTCGTAACCGAAGGCGCCCAGATTGCGGCCCTTGAACGGCTCCAGATACAGGATGGATGTATAGATGGCGCGCTCGCCCTCAGGCCAGACGCGGTAACCGGGCAAGCCTTCGGCGCGCACGCTTTGCGTATGGGCTGCGAGCCGGGCTGGCGGAATAACGGCCGCATAACCTATGCCGGTCACCCCGGGAACGGTTTTTTCAGGGTGGATCTGCGCAACGAATTCACGCCAGTCCTTTCTACTGACTGTATCTGATGCCGCAAAAATCCCTGCCCCGGCGCGCAGGATGAGTGCGTAGGCATGCAGCCGGTCTTCAATCTTCAGGGTGATCTGATCGCAAACCCTGGCGAAATCCGCAGCGGCAGCCCTGTCGACTGCCTGCTTTTGGTAAAGCCCTGACAGTGCGGATATGACAAGGCTGGCAAACAGCAACAGCCAAGCCAGTAGTGTTGTTTTTTTATGGCTGTCCATCGGAACGGCGCGCAGGCTGCCCATATGCCTGGCGAAAGGACAATCCCGTTAAAGAAGCAGTATCCATCCGCTTATGATAAACGCCCATCGCTCAGATGCAGCACCCGCGCCGCGCGCGTGGCGAGGCTGGCGTCATGCGTGACCATGATCAGCGCCGCGCCGTGTTCACGACAGAGTTCGAGCAGCAGATCAAACACGGCATCGGCCGAGGCGCGGTCGAGATTGCCGGTCGGTTCGTCTGCGAGCAGGCAGGCGGGCTTGGTTACCAGCGCGCGCGCCACGGCGACGCGCTGGCGCTCGCCACCGGACAGTGCGCCGGGACGG
>JBAQUE010000239.1:0-3725 GCA_049297315.1 Rugosibacter sp. | reverse complement strand
GAGGGGGCGAGGCGGGAATGCGCGACGCATGCGTCGCGCCGCCGCAGCCGGATGGCTGTGCAAAGCCAGCCGTGGGCCGCGTAGCGGATGGGAGGGGCGGGCGTTTATATAAGCTTTCGCGCGTTTCATCGTCAGTGGGTGGTTTTCCTGACCATGTGCGTTAAGCGAGACTGGAAAGGATTTCCTCGGCCCCCTCGGCGCGCAGCAGGCTGGCGAGTTGGCGGCCAAGCGACTCCGGCTCGTTGCGCGAACCGGTGAGTTCGGCCTGCGCCATGCGCAGGCCATCCGGCGTCGCCACAAAACCGCGCAGGTAGATTTGCCCGCTGCGCATTTCGGCATAGGTGCCCAACGGCACCTCGCAACTACCGCCCAGCGCGCGGGCTGCGGCACGTTCGGCGAGCACGCAGGCAGCCGTGTCGGCATCATGCAGTGGCGCCATCCAGGCCGCCACATCAGGGCGCGACGCCAGCGCTTCGATGCCCAGCGCGCCTTGACCGGCGGCAGGCAAAGAGTCTTCCGCCGTCAACACCGTGCGGATGCGCTCGCCCAAACCCAACCGCCGCAGACCCGCCGCAGCCAGGATGATGGCGTCAAACTGGCCCTCATCGAGCTTGCGCAAACGCGTGTCGAGATTGCCGCGCAAGGGCGCAACAGCCAGATAGGGAAAACGCGCATGCAATTGCGCTTCGCGGCGCAGGCTGGAAGTGCCCACCACCGCGCCCGGCGGCAAGTCATCAAGGCTTGCATACTTGTTGGAAATGAAGGCGTCCTGCGGCGTTTCGCGCGGGCCGATGGCGACCAGCGAAAACGCCGCTTCCATCTGCATCGGCACGTCCTTCATTGAATGCACGGCAATGTCGGCAGCGCCTTCGAGCAAGGCCGTTTCCAGCTCCTTGACGAACAGTCCCTTGCCGCCCACCTTGGCCAGCGGCCGGTCGAGAATTTTGTCGCCCCGCGTGGTCATACCCAGCAAGTCGATCTGGCAGGCTGGATACAACTGTTGCAACAGGGCGCGCGTATGTTCGGCCTGCCACAAGGCAAGACGCGATTCGCGCGTGGCGATGACCAGACGGGAAGGTGGCGATACGGAAAGGGAATTCATGGCAAGTCGGGCGAAGGGCGCCTGTGCAACGGCATGCGGATAATTAAGCGCTGCGAGTTTATCATTGGCAAACATGGCTTCAGCATGCATGCCGCAGTGAATATCACCGTATCACCAGCGCGCCTCGCAGGAAGTACCCTTGGGGTGCCGACTTTTACCTCCTTCACGATGACATTGGATACCGTCATGAACCCAGCCTCTCCTGCCAGTCCCGCCCCCGACAAGGATGCGCCGCTGCGCGAGGACATCCGCTTCCTCGGCCGCCTGCTCGGCGATACCTTGCGCGAGCAGGAAGGCGAGGAAGCCTTTGCCGCCGTCGAACACATCCGCCAGCTGGCGACGCGATTCCACCGCCATGACGACCTGGCCGCGCGCGACGAACTGGAAAGCCTGCTGAACGCCTTACCCAATGCGCTGACCACGCAAGTGTCGCGCGCCTTCAGTTACTTCTCGCACCTGGCGAATATCGCCGAAGACCAGCACCATCTGCGCCGCAGCCGCGCCCATGCGCGCGCCGGGTCAGAGCCGCGCGAAGGCAGCCTGCCGCTGGCCATTGCGCGCGCGCAAGCGGCGCATATCGACAGCGGGGAACTCGCCCGCTTTTTCGCCCAGGCCGATATCCGTCCGGTGCTCACTGCGCACCCCACCGAAGTGCAACGCAAAAGCATTCTCGATTGCCATTGGCAGATCGCCCGCCTGCTGGACGTGCGTGACCGCAGCCAGCTCACCCCGGCAGAATTGCAGGAAGACGATGAAGCCATCCGCCGCGCTGTGCTGACCCTGTGGCAGACGCGCATGCTGCGCCGAACCAAGCTGTCGGTGATGGATGAAGTGGCCAATGCGCTGACCTTCTATGACACGACTTTCCTGCACGAATTGCCGCATCTCTACAACCAGCTGGAAGACCATCTCGCCGCCACCCTGCCCGGCTGGCCGGACGCTGAACTGGCGGCCTTCTTGCGGCCTGGCTCCTGGATCGGCGGTGACCGCGATGGCAACCCCTTTGTCACTGCCGGCGTGTTGCTGGCGACGATGCGCGAGCAAAGCCGCAAGGCGCTCGGCCATTACCTCGAACAACTCCACCGGCTGGGCGCCGACCTGTCGCCAACCTCGCTGCTGGTCAAGGTTTCCGACGAACTGCAAGCGCTGGCCGCGCGCTCACCTGACCACAGCCAGCATCGCGCAGACGAGCCCTACCGCCGTGCCATTGCCGGCATGTATACACGGCTGGCCGCTACGGCGCACGTGCTGGATGATCTGCAAGCGCCGCGCCATGCCGTCGGTGTGGCGGAACCCTACGCAAATGCGGCCGAATTCGCCGCCGATCTTGATGTGCTGCACAGCTCACTCAATCAGCATAAAGCCGCCCTGCTCGCCCGTGGCCGCTTGCGCCATCTGCGCCGCGCCGTGGCGATTTTCGGCTTTCACCTCGCGCCGCTCGACCTGCGCCAGAATTCGGATGTGCATGCCCGCACCATCGCCGAACTGCTCGCGATTGCGCGTCCCGGCAGCGATTACCTGGCGCTCGACGAGACGGCCCGCATCGGCCTGCTGCTCGATGAACTGGCCACGCCGCGCCCGCTGACTGCCCCTGCGGTAGCGTATTCCGCAGAGACTCAGGAAGAACTCGCTATTTTCCATGCCGCGCGGACAATCCACCAGCGTTATGGCAAGGCATCTATCGACAATGTGATCATCTCGAAGACCGACAGCGTCTCGGACATGCTCGAAGTCGCCGTGCTGCTCAAGGAAGTCGGCCTGCTGCGCCCGCGCGAGGGCGCGCTGGATGTCAATATCGTGCCGCTGTTCGAGACCATAGGCGACCTTGAAAATGCGGCGGCGGTAATGGAGCAACTGTTTTCCCTGCCGCTTTACCAACAACTCCTGTCCAGCCGCGGCAACTTGCAGGAAGTCATGCTCGGCTATTCCGACAGCAACAAGGACGGCGGCTTTCTCACCTCCGGCTGGGCGTTGTACCGCAGCGAGATTGCGCTGGCCAAAATTTTCGCCCGTCATGGTGTTCGTCTGCGGCTGTTCCATGGCCGCGGCGGTTCCGTCGGCCGCGGTGGCGGCCCCAGCTATCAAGCGATTCTTGCCCAGCCGCAAGGCGCGGTGCAGGGGCAGATACGGATTACCGAACAGGGTGAAGTCATCGCCTCGAAATACGCCAATGCCGAACTCGGTCGCCACAACCTCGAAATCCTCGCCGCCGCGACACTCGAAGCCACTCTGCTGCCCTCGGTACACGACAACCCGCCGGACGAATTCATCGCCGCCATGGAAGAACTCTCGGCCAGCGCATTCCGCGCCTATCGCGCGATGGTGTATGAAACGCCTGGCTTTGAGCAGTATTTCTGGGAATCCACGGTGATCGCCGAAATCGCCACGCTCAACATCGGCAGCCGACCGGCCTCGCGGAAAAAAAGCACCGCCATTGAAGACCTGCGCGCGATTCCCTGGGTGTTTTCCTGGTCGCAATGCCGCCTGATGCTGCCGGGCTGGTTCGGCTTTGGCGCGGCAGTGGCGGAATGGACAGCGCAACATGGCGACGCGGGCATGGCGCTGCTCATGCGCATGAACAAGGAATGGGGATTCTTCCGTACGCGGTTATCAAATATGGATA
>JBAQUE010000238.1:0-20020 GCA_049297315.1 Rugosibacter sp. | reverse complement strand
CGCCCCTCCCATCCTCCCCTCGCGGGGAGGCTTCTTTCTGGCTCGCTTCGCTCGGTTATTACACAGCGCGCTTGCCCAAGTATTTCACGCTAACGTTCATGGTCACCACACAAGCCTACCGCAAGCTGATGTGCCTCATCTGCGGATTTATCTACGACGAAAGCCTGGGCTTGCCCCAGGACGGCATCCCCCCCGGGACGCGCTGGGAAGACTTGCCGCCCAACTGGACTTGTCCCGAATGCAATGCGCGCAAAGAAGATTTTGAAATGGTGGAAATCCAACCGTGATGCGCCAGCGCATGAGCGGTGCCGGACTCGGCTAGCATGAGCGAACACCTGCCGCTTGCCGGACTCAAGGTGATGGTGATTGATGACTCGGCCACCATCCGCAAAAGTGCGGAGATGTTTCTTGCCCAGGCAGGCGCTCAGGTGGTTCTCGCCGAGGATGGCTTTGACGCGCTGGCCAAGGTCAATGATTATCAGCCGGCCATCGTTTTCTGCGACATCATGATGCCACGCCTGGATGGGTATCAAACCTGCTCGCTGATCAAGAAGAACCTGAAGTTTTCCGCCACGCCGGTTGTCATGCTGTCGTCAAAGGATGGTCTGTTTGACCGCGCACGCGGTCGCCTTGCCGGCTCCGATGAATATCTGACCAAACCGTTCACTAAACAAAATCTCCTCGACATCGTGACGGCGCAAACCACAAGCAGCAGGGGACAGGCATGAACCGGCCAGTCAAAAAAATCCTCATCGTGGATGACTCGCCAACCGAGCGTTTCTTTCTCACGCAGATTCTCGCAGGCGGCGGCTTTGACATCCTGACAGCCGAAAATGGCGAAGAAGGGATCAGCCGGGCAAAACAGTTGCAGCCCGACCTGATCCTGATGGATGTCGTGATGCCCGGGACCAATGGCTTCCAGGCTGCCCGCACGCTGGCGCGGGATGCGGCGACCAAGGATATTCCGGTCATCCTGTGCACCACCAAGAACCAGATGTCCGACAAGGCCTGGGGTATGCGTCAGGGTGTACTGGATTACCTGACCAAGCCGGTGGATGGCTCGCTGTTGCTGGCCAAGATCGCCACCCTCGGTTAACAGCTTATGAGCCAACGCCTGGATCTGCGCGAATTTCAGCAAAGTCTTGCCGAACGGCTGCTGGCAGCCCAACAGAGCGAGCGGGGAAAATCGCTGCTGGAAATTGAATCCGGCACGGACGATTTGCCCGGCGGCCGCCGCTGGCTGGTCGATCCGGCGCAGTCCGGCGAGATCGCGCCCTTGCCTGCGCTCACCTCGGTTCCCCTGACGCAGCCATGGTTTGCCGGCATCGCCAACATTCGCGGCACACTCTTCAGCGTAGTGGATTTTGCTGCCTGGCGCGGCGGACAAGCGACACCGCGCACGGCTCAATCACGGCTGCTGCTGATTGGCGCCCGCGATGGCAGCCACAGCGCGTTGCTGGTGGAACGCGTGCTGGGCTTGCGCACACTGGACAGCTTGCAAGCACAAGTTGGTGCTAATGGCGCGGCGCAAAACAATGCCGCCCAAACGGTCTGGCAGGGAACTTGTTTTACCGATGCCCCAAGCGGCGTCGCGTGGACTTGCCTCGATATCCCTGCGCTGCTCGCCACCCCGGCATATCTTGATATTGCGCTCTAGCCATTGAGATCCCTGATGATTATTTCCGGAAAATTCCGTCATGCCCTTTAGTTTCCAGGCCCTGTTGAAGAAGTATCGTGCCCGTGCCCCAGCACAGGCGGGCCAGTTTATCGCGCCATTCCTCGACAAGCTGGCGCTTGAAATGCAATTCCGCATTCTGGGCGTTGTGTTTGTCATCAGTCTGCTGTTGGCCATTGCGATGATTTATGTGCAGATACAGAACACCGCGCGCGGGTCGGCCTATACCGCACTTGCCGGTCATTTGCGTCCGCTGGCGCAGCAGATACCGAAAGCAACACGCAGCGCATTGCAAGGCGAAAGCCGCGGCTTTGATGAACTGGACGAAGCGCGCGGTCGTTTCAATCGGCTGTTGGCCGCCTTGGCGCAGGGAGGCGAGATTGATGGGGTAAAGGTGTTCGCCACGGGCGGTCCGCCAGGCGTGGCGCTGGATGCGTTGCGCCAGACATGGATGCCACAGGATGCCATACTGGCTCGGCTTGAAACACAGAAAAAATCGCTGGTCCTGATCGGCGGCCTGGTAAACGAATCCGTGGCGCGGGGGCCTGCCATGCTCGCCGATGCCGAGGCTGCAGGCGGACAATTGCCGGCGCTCACCGGGCGGATTTTGTATGCCATTGCACGGTTGTCCCTGACGCCGGAAATTACCCTTGACGCCCTGCTGCAACTGGTCAAGGACATCGATGCAGCGCACCGGCTGGCACCCGCCGGCGGCATGCTGGCCAAAGGCTTGACGGTCCTGGAGGGACAGCTTGCCGCATTGCCGGTCGATATCCGCCCGGCCAGTCAGGCGCGCGTTGCCGGCGCAGCCAGCGTCCAGCAAGGCGGCCTGCTGGCGCTCGCCGTGGATGGATTGCTGGACGCGTATCGACGCGAATTCAGCACCCCGAAAATCGTCGCCACCGGGGCCTCCTTTTCCGGTTCACTGGCGCTGGTCACGCTGGTGCTGATGGTCATGCTCTACAACCGCGACAGCGCCCGGCGGCGCATCGAAGCCGAACGCCAGCAGCGCCTTTCCGAAGCCGAGAAGGATGCGACGCAGCATGCCATCCTGCGCCTGCTCAACGAAATGAGCGATCTCGCCGATGGCGACCTGACCGTGCGCACCACGGTGACCGGAGAGGTCACTGACGCCATTGCCGACTCGGTGAACTACGCCATTGAAGAACTTTCCGTGCTGGTGCACCGCCTGAATGACGCCGCCGAACGGGTAACCCGCACCACCGGCCACGCGCAGGCCATATCGCGCGAACTATTGGATGCCACCGAAGCGCAGGCCCACGAAATCCGCAATGCCGGCACGAAGGTACAGGCAACCGCCGACTCAATGAATGCCGCATCAGCTTCAGCGCAGGGGTCCGCAAGCGTCGCGCGCTTATCAGTCAATGTCGCGCAAAAAGGTGCGCAGGCAGTCACCGACTCGATTACCGGCATGCATGAAATCCGCAGCCAGATACAGGAAACCGCAAAACGCATCAAACGTCTGGGTGAATCCTCGCAGGAGATCGGCGAAATCGTCGACCTCATTTCCGACATCACCGAGCAGACCAATGTGCTGGCGCTGAATGCCGCCATCCAGGCCGCCTCGGCAGGGGAGGCCGGCCGCGGCTTCTCGGTGGTGGCCGAAGAAGTGCAACGCCTGGCTGAACGCTCCGGCGCGGCCACCCAGCAAATAGCCGCGTTGGTCGGGGCCATTCAGGCCGATACCCATGACGCCGTGGCCGCCATGGAACGCTCGACCCAGGGCGTAGTCGCCGGTACGCGCCTGGCAGATGCCGCAGGCCAATCGCTGGCGGAAATTTCGAGCGTCTCGCAAGACCTCGCGCAACGCGTTGCGGCCATTGCCGACGCCACCCAGGCGCAGGCCAGGAACGCTACGCAGGTCGCCACGTCGATGCAGCACATTCTCGACATTACCCGGCAGACTACCAAACGCACCGAAGAAACTGCCATTTCTGTCGCCGAACTGGCGCAACTTGCCGTCGAACTCAAAGGTTCGGTCGCCGGCTTCAAGTTATGAAGTATTTTCCTAACGCTCATGGTCAGGAATCACCCATTGATGATGAAACACGCGAAAGGCGGAATGGTGACCCGCCCCTCCCATCCTCCCCTCACGGGGAGGCTTCTATATGGCTCGCTTCGCTCGGTTATTACACAGTGCACTTGCCCAAGTCTTTCACGTTAAAACCCTCAGCTCGGAACCACGGCGTTCACGGCGAACCTGCGCCTTCCATGAACGCCGTGGTCAGTTGTTTTCATATGGCCAATTTTCATGACAGCAACGCCTGACATCGGCCCGCTCTCCTGGGTCAAGGGTGAAATTGACCTCGCGCTGGAGCAAGCCGGTAGCGAGCTGGCGGTGTATGCCGCCGCGCCAGATGCCGGTCCGTTGCAAACCGCGCGTGCGCGTCTGCATCAGGCGCATGGTGCGCTGGTTGTTGTCGGCCTGGAGGGTGTCATCGAGTTTTCGCAAGCGCTGGAACAATTGCTGACCGCGCTGGCTGAAGGGAAGGCGTCCGATACAGCGAATGCCCTGAACGCCCTGCAAGCGGGATTAAACGGCCTGCGCGCCTATCTTGATGGCCTGATGGCTGGTGAAGCGCATAAGTCCTTGCGGCTGTTCCCGCTCTATCGCATGCTGATTCTGGCGCGCGGCCTCCCCGACCCTTCGCCCGGTGAACTGTTCTTCCCCGACCTCACCCAGCGTCCACCAAGGCGCGAGCGCGAACCCGATCCATTGACCGGCGAGGCGCTGGCCTCGCGCTTGCGGGCGGCCCGTCTGGGTTTCGAGCGTGGCCTGGTGAAATGGATCAAGGCTGATGCCAAAGGCATCAGCGAGATGAAAGCCGCGCTGACCATGGTCGAGATGACGCGCACGACACCTGCCACGCGCGCCTACTGGTGGATCGCGCTGGGCGTGCTGGATGCGCTGGGCGCCGATGGTTTGCCGGATGCCGGCGAAGCCAGGCGTTTCCTGTTGCGTCTGGCGACGCAGATCAAACGGCTGGGCGAGGCAGCCGGTGCAGCCGAACAACAAATACCTGCCGAACTGCTGCGCGAGGCGCTCTATCTTGCCGCCATCGCCAAACAGGGCCACGCCGCGCTGGCCGTAGTGCGCGCCGCCTACCGGCTGGAGGGCTTGCTGCCCACCGTCACCGCAACGGCCATCGACCGGCAAGGCGCCCGCGTGCGGCATTTGCGCGAATTGGTCACTGCCGCCAAGGAAGACTGGAACCGGCTGTCAGCCGACAGTGTAGCGGCCTTGCCGCCCTTTCATGAGCACGTCACCCGGCTGGCCGTGGAAGCGGCGCGCACGCACGCGCCTTACGCGCAACTGGCCACCGCCATCCGCGAACAGGCCGACCAGTTGCGCCGCGACCCGGCGCAACACAACGAGACCCTGGCGCTGGAAATGGCCACGGCATTGCTGCTGGCGGAATCGGCACTGGACAATTTTTCCACGCTGGATGCCGATTTCACCGAGCAGGTGAATCTCGTCGTCAATCGTCTTGCGCTGGTAGCGCTGGGCAAAAATCCCGGCGCGCTGACGCAACCGCACCTCGCCATCCTGGCGCACCGCGCGCAGGAGCGCTTGCTGCTCGGCTCAGTAGCACGCGAAATACGCACCAATCTCGGCGCCATCGAACAAACCCTGGACGCCTTCTTCCGCGACACTACGCGCCAGAACACGCTGGCCGCCTTGCAACATCCGATGCATCAGGTCAAGGGCGCGCTGACCATGCTTGGCGAAACCCGTGCCGCAGGCGTGCTGGCCGAATGCTCGGCGGCCATCACGCACTTTGCGCAGCCCGGCAGTACGCCTCAGCCTGGCGATTTTGAAGAAGTGGCGAGGAAACTTTCGGCGCTTGGCTTTTTTGTCACCCGTCTGGAACAGGGACCGGCCAATGCCAATGATTTTTTTGGGCCGCCGCCGGCAGATGCGCAAGCCATCCAGAGCGAAGACGATGCGCTGGATGCCGAGCTGCTGGAGATTTTTCTCGAAGAAGCCCATGAGGTGCTGGCGACCATCACCGCGCAACTGCCGCAAGTCCATGCCGCACCCGGCAACCACGATGCGCTGGTGGTCGTGCGCCGTGGCTTCCACACATTGAAGGGCAGCAGCCGCATGGTCGGCCTGCACGATCTGGGCGAAGCCGCGTGGGCCGTCGAGCAGGTGATGAACCGCTGGCTGGACGAAGCCCGTAACGCAACGCCCGCCTTGCTGGACATGCTCGACCTGGCCGCGGCTGTTTTCAACGCATGGGTAACGCAGCTTGCCGCAGGCGGCAGCCGCCAGCATGATGCCGGCGAATTGCTGCGCCGCTGCGCAGCCCTGGGCGAACCGGCCGCCAGCGAGGTAAGCACGCCGCAAGCGCCGATGGACGCCGTCCCGCCAGCGCCGACTTTTCGGGATTTTCAAAATGAATCCGGCCTCACGGCGCAGCAGACGCCGCAAGCGCAGGAACCTGAAATCCAGAAACCGTTATTGCCGCCAAGCGAATCGCCCGCGCCGCCGATGGACGAACCGGCGCCGGTTTCAGCCGAACTCTTCGCCTTCCCTGAACCGTCCCCCGTGCGCGTGGGCAACGTCGATGTCGCGCCGGCGCTCTACAACCTGTACCTTGAAGAAACCCGGGGCCACCTGGCGATACTGCAAGCAAGGCTTGGCCAGGAAACCGTACCCGGTGACGACGCCATCCGCGCGGCGCACACCACGGCCAGCATTGCCGCCGCGACCGGATTTTTCCCGCTCCACCACCTGGCGCATGCGCTGGAAGCGGCGCTGATGCGCTTTGCGCAAATGCATGCCATGCCCAGCGAGGCGCAACGCTTTACTTTCGCCCGCTGCGCCGGGGCGCTGGCCGGCATGCTCGGCGCTATCGCCGAACGCCGCATGCCGGGCGAAGAAGCGGAACTTGCCGCCGCGCTTGACGCCATGACGCCGGCGCAAACCGCCGCAGAGCCCCTGCGGGCAGGGGAACGCCATGCAGTGCGCATCGAAGATGAAATCGACGCGCAATTGCTGCCGCTGTTCCTTGACGAAAGCGTTGACCTGATGCATGACATCGGCGAGGATTTGCGCGCCTGGCGGGCGGCGCCCAACGATGGCGCAATACCGCAGGTTCTGGCGCGCACGCTGCACACCCTGAAAGGCAGCGCACGCATGGCCGGCGCGATGCTGTGCGGCGAGATGCTGCATCACATGGAGACCCGCATCGAAGAAGCCATAGCGGCCATGCCCGTAACACCGGAACACATTGATGCACTGGAAGCGGCGCTTGATCGTGTCGCGCTCCTGGTTGATGCGCTGCGCAATCCGCCAGCCGACATGCCGGCAGAACCCGCGCCGGCGCCAATGCAGGAATCGCCACTGGCCGCTACGCCCGCCATGCCGACATCCGCAACGATGCATCCGGCCTTGCGCGTGCGTGCTGACCTGGTTGACCAGTGGCTTAACGAAGCGGGCGAAATCGCCATTGCCCGCACCCGCATCGAAGGCGAAATGCGCGGACTCAAAACAGCGCTGCTTGACCTCACGGAAAGCGTATCGCGCCTGCGCAGCCAGTTGCGCGAAGTCGAAATCCAGGCCGAGACGCAAATCCTTTCACAACAGGTTCTGGCTGCCGACCATGCGCATCCGTTCGACCCGCTGGAGTTTGACCGCTTCACGCGCTTCCAGGAAGTCACGCGCATGATGGCGGAAACCGTGGATGACGTGGCCGCCGTGCAGCACAACCTGCTGCTCAACCTGGAACACGCCAGCACCGCGCTGGCAGCCCAGGCGCGCCTGAACCGCGACTTGTCGCAAAACCTGATGGGCGCCCGCAGGGTGCCTTTCGACAGCGTTGCCGAGCGCCTGCATCGCGTGGTCAGGCAGGCGGCAAAGGATGCCGGCAAACGTGCCAATCTGGACATCCGCAATGGCCAGATTGAAATGGATCGCTCAATACTGGAAAAGATGGCCGGGCCGATTGAACACCTGCTGCGCAACAGCGCCGCGCACGGCATTGAAGATGCCATGACGCGCAACATGGCGGGCAAGCCGGCCATCGGCCAGATCACACTGACGCTGGCGCAGGATGGCAATGAAATCACCATCAGCATCAGCGATGACGGCGCCGGCCTCGATTTCACGCGCATCCGCCAGCGCGCCATTGAGCAGGGCCTGCTCGCGCATGATGCGCCTGCCGATGAGGCCGCACTGACGCAACTGATCTTCCATGCCGGCTTTTCCACGGCGGCGGAAATCACCGCGCTGTCAGGCCGTGGCGTCGGCATGGGCGTGGTGAAGAGCGAAGCCACGGCCCTGGGCGGACGCATCGATGTGCTGAGCGCCGCAGGTCAGGGCGTGACCTTCCGCCTCACGCTGCCGCAGACGCTAGCCATCACGCAGGCCGTGCTGGTACACGTGGGTAAGCGGTGTTACGCCATTCCATCGGCGATGGTCGAACAGTTCAGCGAGATGGATCCTGAGGCCATGCAAGCCATCCGCCAGGCAGGCGGCAACGACTGGCAGGGCGCGCATTACTCTTGGCATTACTTGCCCCGGTTGCTGGGCGACACCGCCGCTGCGCCATCGGCGACGCACCCGGCCTGGCTGTTGCAGGTCAAGAGCGGCGCCGATCGGCTGGCGCTGGAAGTGGATGGCCTGGCCGGCAACCAGGAAATCGTGGTCAAGCCGATGGGGCCGCAACTCGCCCGCGTACCGGGATTGCTGGGCGCCACGGTGTTAGCCGAAGGTGAAATCGTGCTGCTGTTCAATCCGGTGACTTTGCTCGCCCACGCCACCGAGCGGCGGCTGGCTGCGTCGCTAACAACAAGCAGCGCAGCGGCAACCGCCGCATCCGCTGCCGCGCCCCTGATCATGGTGGTGGATGACTCGCTCACCGTACGCAAAATCACCAGCCGCCTGCTCACCCGAAATGGCTACCGCGTGTTGACCGCCAAGGATGGCGCCGATGCCCTGGAACAACTGCACGGCGAGCTGCCCGCCGTCATGCTGGTCGATATCGAAATGCCGCGCATGGACGGCTTCAGCCTGACCCGCGCGATCCGCGCCGATGCCCGCCTGGCCGTCATCCCGATTATCATCATCACCTCGCGCACGGCGGAAAAACATCGCCAGCATGCGCAGGAAGCCGGCGTCAATCACTACCTCGGCAAACCCTACAACGAAGATGAACTGCTCCAGCACATCGCCAACTTCATCCAGCAAGGAAAATCATGACCCGCCCATTCAAAGTCCTCGGCATCCAGCAAATCGCCATCGGCGGCCCGTCCAAGCAACGCCTCTCGCGGCTGTGGATAGACATGCTCGGCCTCTCGGTCAGCGGCAATTTTGTCAGCGAGCGCGAGAACGTCGATGAAGACATCGCCGTCATGGGCAGCGGCCCGTTCAAGGTCGAAGTCGACCTGATGCAGCCACTCGACGCCACCAAAAAACCCGCCGTGCATGAGCCGCCGCTGAACCACATCGGCCTGTGGATAGACAACCTGCCACGCGCCGTGGAATGGCTCACCGCACAAGGCGTGCGCTTCGCCCCCGGCGGCATCCGCAAAGGCGCGGCGGGCTACGACATCACCTTTCTGCACCCCAAGGCGAATGAGCAATTTCCGATTGCCGGCGAAGGCGTGCTGATCGAACTGGTGCAGGCGCCGCCGGAAGTCATCGACGCGTTTGCGCGCGTTGCGGGTTAGGCAGGCGCGCAATGCAAAAGTCGGCGCTGGTGATACGGCGAAAGCCGGCGCCTGATCCTGATTATTCATCGACGAGAAATAGGAATTCGATCAGGATGTCAATATGCCCTTGTTGTTGAAGACATTGACATAGCGCGGCCATTACGCATGGCGGTTCTCCTCCCTTCGCCCCACCTCAAGCATCTGAAAATGACGCCTGGCGAACGTCAGTTCGCTGCTCGTTTGCTGGTCAAATTAGAGAATGACTACCATTGCTGGTACGACGTACCGATTGGCAGAAAGCAACTGCGCCCTGACTTTATTGTGCTTCACCCCGGTCGCGGCATCTTGGTCTTGGAGGTGAAAGACTGGAAGCTCGACACCCTCCGACAGATCGACAGCAAGACAGTCGAGCTGCTGACAGGGCATGGCGTCAAGCATGTCCCCAATCCCCTCGAACAAGCACGTGCTTACGCGCTGGAGATCAACCAGCTACTTGAAGTCGACCCGCTACTAGTCGAGCAAGAAAATCCTCGCTATAAAGGCCGGCTGATATTTCCGTGGGGCTATGGCGTGGTGCTAACCAACATCACGCGGGAACAATTTGAGCAGGCGCAGCTTGATCAAGCGATACCGGGTGACAAAGTCATTTGCGCGGATGAAATGAAAGAGCGAGTTGATCCCGAAGCCTTTCAGCAGCATTTGTGGGGCATGTTTAACTACAACTTCGGTACCGTTATTTCTCTGGCACGCATCGACAGAATCCGCTGGCATCTCTTCCCTGAAATTAGAGTCAGCCAAGATGGCTTGTTTCCTGAGCCAACTGATCGCGCTGTATCAACCTCGATCTCGGAAGCAATCCCCGACATCGTCAAGGTGATGGATTACGAGCAAGAGAAATTTGCACGTAACCTTGGCATCGGTCATCGCATGATTCACGGCGTGGCGGGTTCTGGAAAGACACTCATTCTGGCTTATCGCTGTATCCATCTCAGTGCTGCCGGCCACTCAAAACCAATACTCGTTTTGTGCTTCAACAAGTCCCTGGCGGCTAAACTCAGCGCGATGCTGCGCGAACGTGGCGCAGGCGATAACGTGCATATCCGCCACTTTCATGGCTGGTGCAAGGATATGTGTGAGCTATATCAACTCGACTTACCGGGCAAGGAAGATGCGCCAATATACGAACGCCAAGTCGCAGCGGTAATTGCCGGGGCAGAAAAGGGGCGCGTCCCGCGTGAGCAGTATTCGGGCATCCTGATTGACGAAGGCCACGATTTCGAACCGGATTGGTTCAAGCTGATCGTGCAAATGCTTGATCCGGAAACGGATTCATTGCTCTTGGTCTATGACGATGTTCAAGGCATTTATCATCGCCGCAAGCCGAAGACATGGGCAAGTGTCGGTATCAAGGTACCCGGACGTCGCAGCACTATCTTCAAGGTCAATTACCGCAATACTGCAGAAGCCCTAGATGTCGCTTTTCATTTTGTCGCCGACTATCTCGATGAATCAAAGGCAACGGAAGATATTCCGCTAGTACGGCCTGACACAGGCTTGCGCCACGGTAACCCACCGACCATCAAGAAGTGTGCGACCCTTGCGGAGGAACTCGACCACATCGCCGCATGGCAGAAGGAGCTTGCAGATAAATCCATCCCATTCAGCCAAATGGCCGTCCTCTGTAGATACCGCAACCAAATTGATCTTGTGCTCGCCGGTCTCACGAAACACGGAATTCCTGCAGCACGCTCTGATGCCACCGAAAAGCAAAGTGCCTCAGTGGATAGTGTGCAAGTGATGACCATGCACGCCAGCAAAGGACTGGAGTTTCATTGTGTCGCCATCCCTGATCTGGGTTGTATGCCTTCCAGACAAGTGGAGGAAGCAGAAGATGGCCGCCTGCTCTATGTCGCGATGACACGCGCCACGCACGAACTGTTACTGACATTCCATACCGAAAGCAAGTTTAGTCGGCGACTTGCACAGCAGATTGCCGCAAACGCTGTTGTGGACTAGCCTCATCTGCCAAGCAGAATCGTCGAGGGTCGATATGGGATCAGCATTGCACCTGCTTTGTGTATCCGCGCCGTATCGCCAGCGCCGACTTTTTATTCACTCAGATTCAACTCTAAAAAATGAAAAACGCGGCCAACTCAGGGTCAGGCTGTGATTTCAAGGTATTCAACAATGCTTGCCGGTTGCGGGATCGGCAAGCCATCTTCAATCAACCCCTCGATGTGAAATTCGATGGCTTCACGCATTTCACGCTCGGTTTCTTCGATGGTGAAGCCGGTAGCGACGCATCCGGGCAAGTCCGGAACATAGGCCGAATAATTGTTTTCTGTTTTCTCAACAACAATTGCGTAGCGCATGGGTTAGTCCTTTAGCTGTGCCTGTTTAAGTATGCTGTTCAACGTGCCGGGCGCCAGATCATCGCTTGGCTTTCCGGGTACCGTGACGCGACCATTTTTGACGGGGTGCTTGAATTGCCTATGACTGCCTCGCGTTGTGGCAAGATACCAGCCATCTGCCTTTAGCCGAACCAGGACTTCATTTATTTTCATGCGGCAAGGGTAGCAGATTGCCATGGTGCAGCCAAATTCACCTAACGCTCATGGTCAGAAGATCCCCCCACGCATCCTCCCCGCGCGGGGAGGCTTCTGCTATATGGCTCGCTACACTCAGTTATTACACAGCGCGCTTGGCATAAAGCACCCATCAACTCCAGCGAACCCCACCACCTTAGCACTGACGAGTCGGCGGGTTGCCACTCTCGCCGTATCACCAGCGCCGACTTTTTTGAGGCTGTCGTGCGCTAAGGAAAGTTGCTTACGCGAAGGCGATAATCGGCTGATCAACCGCCAGGCTCTCGCCCGGATTGGCCAGCAATTTTTCCACCACACAATCACGCTCGGCCTTGAGCACATTTTCCATTTTCATGGCCTCGATCTTGGCCAGGATTTCACCGGCCTTGACTTCCTGGCCAACCACCACGCCAATCTGGGTTAACAATCCGGGCATTGGCGAGAGCAGAAATTTGGACGTATCGGGCGGCGCTTTCACCGGCATCAGCGCGTGCAGTTCGGCGGTGCGCGCCGACATCACTTCCACGTCGGCCTGCACGCCCCAGTGGAAAAGACGGTATTTGAGGCCCCGCCGTTCGACCTGCATGCACAGCGGCTCGCCATTGAGGGTGCCGAGATACAGCGGCTTGCCGAATTGCCAGCGCGAACGCACGGCATAACGCTGGCCGGCGAAATAAACATCCCAGCCCTCTTCGCGCGCGGAAGCCGGCGTCACCTTGACCTGGTGTTTTTCTCCATTCAGTAAGACCACGAAATCGCTACCCGGCTGAAACTCGTGGCCGCGCAACTGGCCTGAGATCGTCGCATTGCGCTTGAGGAATTGCCGGTTGATCGCGGCGGCGACGACGATCAACGTGGCCGGATCATCATGCGGCACGCTGCTCGCGTCAAAGCCATGCGGATATTCCTCGGCGATCAGGCCGGTGTTGAAGTTGCCCGAGACAAATCGCGGGTTCTGCATCAGCGCGGCCTGGAAGGCGATGTTGGATGACACGCCACGGATCACGAAGCGGTTCAGCGCGTCGCGCATGCGCGCAATCGCCACATCGCGCGTGCCGCCGTGCACGATCAGCTTGGCGATCATCGAGTCGTAGAACATCGAAATCTCGCCGCCTTCGGCCACGCCGGTATCAACGCGCACGGCGCCGGCCGCTTCCGGCGGCGGGATGTATTTCACCAGCCGTCCAGTGGAAGGCAGAAAGCCGCGGAACGGGTCTTCGGCATTGATCCGGCATTCCATCGCCCAGCCATCGAGCTTGACCTGCTCTTGCGTCATCGGTAGCTTCTCGCCGGCGGCGACGCGGATCATCAACTCGACCAGGTCCAGGCCGGTGATCATTTCCGTCACCGGATGCTCAACCTGCAAGCGGGTGTTCATTTCGAGAAAATAAAACCCCTTGTCCTTGCCGCCGACAACGAATTCCACCGTGCCCGCCGATTGGTAATTCACCGCCCTGGCCAAGGCGACAGCCTGCTCGCCCATGGCTTTGCGCGTCTTCGCATCAAGAAAGGGGGACGGCGCTTCTTCAATCACCTTCTGATGGCGGCGCTGGATGGAGCATTCACGCTCCCACAGGTACACGATGTTGCCATGCGCATCGCCGATCAACTGGATTTCGATGTGGCGTGGCTCTTCGATGAATTTTTCGATGAACACGCGATCATCGCCAAAGGCGTTTTTGGCTTCGGTCACGCAGGATGAAAATCCTTCATGCGCTTCCTGGTCGTTGTAGGCCACGCGCAGGCCCTTGCCACCGCCACCGGCGGAGGCCTTGATCATCACCGGATAGCCAATGCTCTTGGCTATTTCAACCGCCTTGTCCGGGCCGTCGATGGCTTCGTTGACGCCGGGGATGACATTCACCTTGGCCTTGAGTGCGAGATTCTTGGAGGCGATCTTGTCGCCCATCGCGCCAATCGACTCATGCTTCGGCCCGATGAAAACAATGCCTTCCTCTTCCAGGCGGCGCGAGAAATCCGCGTTCTCGGAAAGGAAACCGTAGCCCGGATGCACGGCTTCGGCGCCGGTTTCCTTACAGGCGGCGATGATCTTGTCCATCACCAGATAAGACTCTTTTGAGGGCGCCGGGCCGATACAAACCGACTCATCCGCCATCTCGACATGACGTGAATCGCGGTCGGCCTCGGAATACACGGCGACCGTCTTGATGCCCATCTTGCGCGCCGTTTTGATCACGCGGCAGGCAATTTCACCGCGGTTCGCGATCAGTATTTTCTTGAACATGATTTTCCTTTCAGTCAGGGAAGGGGGAAGGGAGAAACGGGAAGGGTGATCCGTGCGGATTTACCCTTCCCCATCCCGCTTCTCCCTTCAGGGTCTTCACAGTGGAATGTTGCCGTGCTTGCGCCACGGGTTGTCGAGTTTCTTGTTTTTCAACATGGCCAGGCTGCGGCAGATGCGATTGCGGGTTTCGTGCGGCATGATCACATCGTCGATAAAGCCGCGCGCACCGGCCACAAAGGGGTTGGCGAACTTGGCCTTGTATTCCGCTTCGCGCGCGGCCACCTTGGCCGGATCATTTTTTTCTTCACGGAAAATGATTTCCACCGCACCCTTCGGCCCCATCACCGCAATTTCCGCCGAGGGCCAGGCGAAGTTCACATCACCGCGCAAGTGTTTTGAAGACATCACGTCATACGCGCCGCCATAAGCCTTGCGCGTGATGACCGTGACCTTGGGCACGGTGCATTCGGCGTAGGCATACAGCAACTTGGCGCCATGCTTGATGATGCCGCCATATTCCTGCGCCGTGCCGGGCATGAAGCCGGGCACGTCGACCAGCGTAATCACCGGAATGTTGAAGGCATCGCAAAAGCGCACGAAGCGCGCCGCCTTGATTGACGACTTGATGTCCAGGCAACCGGCCAGCACCATCGGCTGGTTGGCGACAATGCCTACCGCATCGCCATCCATGCGCGCAAAGCCGACGATGATGTTTTTCGCGTGGTCCGGCTGGATCTCGAAGAAGTCCGCGTCATCGACCATCTTCAAAATCAGTTCCTTGATGTCATAAGGCTTGTTGGTGTTGTCCGGCACCAGCGTATCCAGCGAATAATCCAGCCGGTCCGCCGGGTCGTCGGTCGGCCGCGCAGGCGGATGCGCCTTGTTGTTGAGCGGCATATAGTTGAAGAAACGCCGCAGCAGTTGCAGTGCCTCGACATCATTTTCAAACGCCCGGTCAGCGACACCCGAGCGCGTGGTATGCGTCACCGCACCGCCGAGTTCTTCTGCCGTGACTTCTTCATGGGTCACGGTCTTCACCACTTCGGGGCCGGTGACGAACATGTAGGACGTATCCTTGACCATGAAGATGAAATCCGTCATCGCCGGGCTATACACCGCGCCGCCCGCGCAAGGCCCCATGATCAGCGAGATTTGCGGCACCACGCCGGAGGCCATGACATTGCGCTGGAACACGTCGGCATACCCACCGAGCGCGGCGACGCCTTCCTGGATGCGCGCGCCGCCGGAATCGTTGATGCCGATGATCGGCGCGCCGACCTGAATGGCTTTATCCATCACCTTGCAGATTTTTTCGGCATGCGCTTCGGACAGCGCGCCGCCGAACACGGTGAAGTCCTGCGAAAAAACAAACACCATGCGGCCATTGATCGTGCCGTAGCCAATCACCACGCCATCACCGGGCACATGGTCGTCGGCCATGCCGAAATCGACGCAGCGGTGTTCCTTGAACATGTCCCACTCTTCGAACGTGCCTTCATCGAGCAGCAGCTCGATGCGCTCACGCGCGGTCAGCTTGCCTTTGGCATGCTGCGAGTCGATGCGCTTCTGCCCGCCGCCCAGCGCCGCCCTGGCGCGCTTGGCGTCTAGCTCGTGAATAATGTCATGCATGGCGATGCCTCCAATCAATCAAAAGGAAAAATGGTCAGTCTGTACAGGCCAGCAGCTCGCGGGCCGCCGCTGCCGGGGTGATGTCGCCCGCTTCAACCGCCTGGGAGAGCTGGCTCAACCGGGCATTGACCACAGGATGCGCACGGAACCGGTTGCGCAAACCGGAATCAATCATTTGCCACATCCACGCCAATGCCTGATGCCGCCGGCGCGCAGCAAACTCTCCCGTGGCCGATAGTTTGCTGCGAAAATTCTCAATCACTTGCCAGAAATCATCGATGCCCTGCTTTCGGACAGCGGACATGGTCAGCACCGGCGGCTGCCAGTTGGGTGAAGCAGGACGCAGCATCGACAGCGCCGAGCGCATTTGCGCGGCGGCCAACTGCGCCGCTGAGGGATCGATGTCGGCCTTGTTGAAGACCACCAGGTCGGCCAGCTCCATGATGCCTTTCTTGATGGCCTGCAAATCATCACCCGCATTCGGCAATTGCAGCAGGACAAACACATCGGTCATGCCGGCCACGGCGATTTCCGACTGGCCAACGCCGACGGTTTCGACAATGATGACGTCAAAACCAGCCGCTTCACACAGCAGCAGGGCTTCGCGCGTGTGTTCGGCCACACCGCCCAGATTGCCCGAGGCGGGCGACGGGCGGATGAACGCCTCCGTGCGCTGGCTCAATAATTCCATACGGGTTTTATCGCCGAGAATCGAACCGCCGGAAATCGACGAGGAAGGATCAATCGCCAATACCGCCACGCGGTGGCCACGCTCGATCAAACGCATGCCCAGCACTTCGATGAAGGTGGATTTACCCACGCCTGGCACGCCGGAAATGCCGATGCGGATCGAGCGCCCGGTATGGGGCAGCACCTCGGCCAGCAAGGACTGCGCCTGCGCCTGATGCGCCGGCAAGGTGGATTCCGCCAGGGTGATCGCTTTCGCCAGTGCGCGCCGCTGGCCAGCCAGAATATCGCCGGCCAGCACAGCGATTTCCCCGCCTGTGCTGGCCGGGCTAACAGGAGGGGGGGCGTCTTCCTGACGCGAGGCGCGCGGCATGGATGTCGTCAGGCGGTAGCGCCACGCGCCGCGCGGATGGCCTGCAAGACTTCACGCGCGCTATGCGGAATCGGCGTGCCCGGACCGAAGATGCCTGCTGCACCAGCCTTGTAAAGTTCAGCGTAATCCTGCGCCGGAATCACGCCGCCGACAAATACCACGATGTCATCTGCGCCCTGTTCCTTGAGCGACTTGACCAGTTCCGGCACCAGCGTCTTGTGCCCGGCGGCGAGCGTGGATACGCCAATCGCATGCACGTCATTTTCAATCGCCTGGCGCGCGGCTTCTGCGGGTGTCTGAAACAGCGGGCCGACATCGACGTCAAAACCCAGGTCGGCAAATGCGCTGGCCACCACTTTCGCGCCGCGGTCGTGGCCATCCTGACCGAGCTTGACGATCATGATGCGCGGCCGGCGGCCTTCGGCGGCGGCAAAGCTTTCGATTTCGCTGCGCAGTTCATTCATCGTGCTGTCCGCCTCCCCTGAGCCATAGGCCGCACTATAAACGCCGGAGACGGTCTGATTGGTGGCGCGGTGCCGGCCCCAGACTTCTTCCAGCGCATCGGAGATTTCGCCCACCGTGGCACGCAGGCGCACGGTCTTGATGGACAGGTCGAGCAGGTTGCCGCTGCCGCTCTTTGCAGCCTCGGTCAACGCCGCCAGTGCGGCCTTGACGGCCGCCGTGTCACGCGTGGCGCGGATGGTTTTCAAGCGGGCGATCTGGCCGTCACGCACCGCGTGGTTGTCCACTTCCAGTGTTTCAATCGGGGCTTCTTCCTTGAGTTTGTATTTATTGACGCCAACGATGACATCCTTGCCCGAGTCGATGCGCGCTTGTTTTTCCGCCGCGCATTTTTCGATTTGCAGCTTGGCCCAGCCGCTTTGCACGGCCTGCGTCATGCCACCCATTTTTTCGACTTCTTCGATAATGTTCCAGGCATGGTCGGCCAGGTCCTGGGTCAGCTTTTCCATCATGTAGCTGCCCGCCCAGGGGTCGATCACGTTGGTGATGTGCGTCTCTTCCTGGATGATGAGCTGGGTGTTGCGCGCGATGCGCGAAGAAAATTCCGTCGGCAGCGCGATGGCCTCGTCGAGCGAATTGGTGTGCAGCGATTGCGTGCCGCCGAACACTGCGGCCATTGCCTCGATGGTGGTGCGCACGACGTTGTTGTACGGATCCTGCTCGGTCAGCGACCAGCCGGAAGTCTGGCAGTGCGTGCGCAGCATCGAGGACTTCGGATTCTGCGGCTTGAACTCGTCCATGATGCGCCACCACAACAGGCGCGCGGCGCGCAGCTTGGCGATTTCAAGATAGAAATTCATGCCGATGGCCCAGAAGAAACTCAGGCGGCCGGCAAAATCGTCGACATCCATGCCGCTGGCGATCGCCGTCTTCACATACTCGCGGCCATCGGCCAGCGTGAAGGCCAGTTCGAGCGCCTGCGTCGCGCCGGCTTCCTGCATGTGATAGCCGGAAATCGAAATCGAGTTGAACTTCGGCATGTGCTTTGCCGTGTAGCCGATGATGTCGGCGATGATGCGCATCGACGGCTCCGGCGGATAGATGTAGGTGTTGCGCACCATGAACTCTTTGAGGATGTCGTTCTGGATCGTCCCCGCCAGCTTGTCTTGCGTAACGCCCTGCTCTTCGGCCGCCACCACATACCCGGCGAGAATCGGCAGCACCGCGCCATTCATGGTCATCGACACCGACACCTTGTCGAGCGGAATGCCGTCAAAGAGGATTTTCATGTCCTCGACCGAGTCGATCGCCACACCGGCCTTGCCCACATCGCCAGTGACGCGCGGATGGTCGGAGTCATAGCCGCGATGGGTAGCCAGGTCGAAGGCCACCGAGACGCCCTGTCCGCCCGCGGCCAGGGCCTGGCGGTAAAACGCATTGGAGGCCTCGGCCGTCGAAAAGCCGGCGTACTGGCGGATGGTCCATGGCCGCGCCGCATACATCGTGGCCTGCGGCCCGCGCACATAGGGCGCAAACCCCGGTAGCGTGTCGGCGAACGGCAAGCCTGCGGCATCGGCCTGCGTATACAAAGGTTTGACAGTGAGGCCTTCCGGCGTCACCCAGTTGAGTTGCGACACAGCACCCGCAGGCGCTGACTTGGCCGCCGCCTTGGCCCAGGCCTCAAGCGAGGGGACGCTGACTTGCGGGAACTTGTTCAGGTTGGCGCTCATGAAATATTTGACCTTTCTTCACCGTTGCCCCTGTGGCGGGCATCATACCCCGGCTGTTGACATCATGCTAAAGTCAAATAATACTGCATTCATAATTATGGAATCAAGACAAACACCGGCCAACACCCCGCAAAGTGGCTCAAAAGCGCTGGGCTCGCCGGCGCTTTATGCGCAAGTCGCCGAACGGCTGCGGGCGCGTATTTTCGCGCATGAGCTGCCGCCAGGCAGCTGGATAGATGAGCAAGTGCTCGCATCGGAATATGGCATCAGCCGCACGCCGATGCGCGAAGCGCTGAAAGTGCTGGCTTCGGAAGGTCTGGTGATCTTGAAGCCCCGGCGCGGCTGCTATGTCGCGGAATTATCCGAGCAGGAGCGCAGCGAAGTCTTTCCGGTCATGGCGCTGCTCGAAGGCCGCGTCGCCGAGGACGCCGCGCGCCGTGCCACCAGCGCCGACTTTTTGCGCCTCTCCGCTATCCACGCGGAACTCGAACGCCACGCGGCGGCCAACGACGTGGATAATTTTTTCGAGACCAACCAGCGCTTCCACAGCGCATTGCAGGAAATCGCCGGCAACCGTTACCTGGCCCAACTGATCAGCGACGCGCGCCAGGTCGCCATGCTGGCGCGACGCGACTCATTGCGCCCTGCCGGCCGCTTGCAGCAATCATTGCAGGAACACCGGATGATTCTTGAGGCGCTGCTGGCGCAAGACGCGGCGCTGGCTGGCCAGCGCATGCATGACCACCTGCTGTCGGGCGGCGCGGTCGAGTAGCTGTGCGTTGCTCCAGGCGCACAAATGAATAACGCCCTTATCGGGCGTTATTCATTTTCAGAAAGCCGAAACGATCAACGGTGGCGCTGGCCGCTGTGATGGCCGGCAGGCTTGCCGCCACCGCTTCCGGACCGCGCCGGGCGCGGCGCGCTGCTGCGTTCGTTGCGGCCACCGGCCGGTGC
>JBAQUE010000237.1:0-3407 GCA_049297315.1 Rugosibacter sp. | reverse complement strand
GCACCGGTGAATGCCTGGTACTGGAAGGCGAATCACCCGCAAGAGCCCTACGATGTGATTGCCGAAGGTTTTGGCTCAAGCGAACGCCGGTCAGCCAAAATCAGCGGCCTGATGTCCAAGGCGGATTATGCCGATGGCGCATGGACTGTCGTGCTGTGCAGACCGCTTTCCGCAGGCAGGGGCCATGTCCGGTTCATACCCGGCAAGTCCTCGAGGATCGCGATGGCTGTCTGGGATGGCGGCAATCTGGAGCGCTCGGGCCGGAAGTCGTTTTCTGGTGAATTCGTCACGTTGGACATCCAGAAATGACGACGACCCTGGACCAGCCAGCCATCACAGTCGCCGTTTCGCCGGAGCGGCGCGCTGCCGCCGCGCGTAGCGTGGTGTATGCGATTTTCGCCAGGCTGTTCAGCTACCCCGCGGGAGCGCTGGCGCAGTCGATCATTGATGGCCTGTATTACGATGAGCTGCGCCAGGCGGCGGCTGATCTTCCCTATCCCAGCAGCCTGATGACACAGGCCTATCCATCCCTGCCCGAATCAGCCGATGAGCTTCAGGCTTGCTACTGCGCCCTGTTTGACCCCAGTGCGGGCAAGGGCGCCATTTCGCTGGGCGAGAAGGATCACGCGCAGGTTGAGCGCTCCTATTTGTGGGAAGAGCTGATGCGTTTCTATGAACACTTCGGGCTTGAGTACTCGACTGAGCGGGTGAGAGAGGCTCCCGATCACCTCGTGACCGAGCTTGATTTTCTCCACTATCTCGCCTTTCTTGAAGCAGGTACGGAAGGGGATGCCGGGGCATTTTCCCGCGCGCGGAGCGATTTTTTCGAGCGTCACCTGGCCAACTGGGTACCCATCCTGGCCGCCAAGCTGGATCGCGCAGCGCCGGGGGCGCTATACGCCGGCTTGGGCAGCATGCTGCGGACCTTCGTCGAGGAAGAGCAAAACATCGCCTGCGCATAGTGACGTGGCGGAATCCTGTCCGGCAGCGGTTACCGCCGCCGGACAGGATGGATATTTCACACTGGCCACATCAGTGGCAAAAAGTCGGCGCTGGCGAGACGGCGCGAAGCCTTGACCCGGTTTCTGGACAATCACTTTTTCGGGCGGCATGCTGGTTGCTACCAGGATGTGAAACATCCCATTACATTTTTGACCCTACACCCAATTTTTGCTTACATTCATGTGGCATCCTGCATACTTGAGTTTTCAACCGATATTCTTTTCAAGGAGATGCAAATGAAACTACGAGATCTGCTGGTGACTGCAAGCATGTTGTTTACCCTGACGGCGGTGCATGCGGAAGATGCCAAGCTCGGCCCGGCCATGAATCATGGCGAAATGCGCAAGGAAATGAAACAGCGCTGCGACGCCAATCCGGAAAAATGCGCCGAGATGAAGGAGCGCATGAAGAAGGAGCATGAGGAAATTAAGGCGGCTTGCGCCAAGGAGCCGGCGCGCTGCAAGGAAATACGCCAGGAGCATCGGCAGAAGTGGTGCGCTGATAATCCCGAGCAGTGCGCAAAAATCAAGGCGCGCCGCGAGGAAATGCAGAAGCAATGCGCGGCAGACCCGAAAGCCTGTGAAGCCAGGAAAGCCGAGATGCGCGAGAAGATGAAAGAGCGCATGGAGCAACGTCATGAACAAGGCATGGGGCCACATGACGGGATGCCGATGTCACCCATGCATGATGGCGCGATGCCGGATAAGAAATAACTTGCATGCCTGGATGATGCGGCATGGGCAGCGGCTTCGCTGTCCATGCCCGTTGCCACCGCTTGGCCTATCATGCGGTTTTCACGGGAGGCTGGAAGATGACATCATCGACGGCGGAAAAGAAACACATTGTCAGCGCGTTCCTGCAACATTGCTGCACCTACGCGGATGACAAGCTGGCGCAGTACCGGCAGCAGTTGCCAGCGGCAACGGGCATGGATGCACTGGCCGTGCAGGACAAGATTTCGCACTGGACGGCGTATCGCGCATTTACCGAATACACGATCAATGAATTGACCACTGCTGAGCTGGATGCCTGGTTTGCGGACGAATCGAGCTGACTGCGCAATGCGTGCGTAGAAATTGCACGCGGTTTTTTCAGCGTGTGTTTAGGCGGTTGGCCAATGCGCGCAATAACCAGACGACCACCAGGCTCAGGATGAATCCGGCCACAACGTCGGCGGGAAAATGCGCCCCAAGGCTGATGCGCGATAGCCCTACCCATAACGCAAATACCAGAAGGCCCAGACGCGCCGGCAGATTGGCCTGTGGCCAGAGGCTCGCCGCGATCAGCATGGCGAAGGCGGAATGACCACTCGGCAGGCTATGGCGGAATTCGGCCTGGCCGACGATGTGTACGCTGCCTGCCGGCAATGCGAGTAATGGCCGGGGGAAATCCAGCCATGGCTTGAGGACGCCGAGGAAGATGCCTTCCAACGCATAGCCGGCGCTGAATACGGCGAGCGCTGTCAGCCAGGCGTAGGCTTCACCGGATCGGCCACGTGCGGCAATCAACCAGCCGCACAGCACGCTCAGCGCAAGGTAGAGCGGGAAATAACCGTGATCGCCAAGTTTTGTGCCCCAGAGCATCAGCGTATCCAGCCAGAGGGTGTGCACATCATTGATGGCATGGAACAGGCGGATGTTCAGCCCGCCCCAGTCGTAAAGCAGCGCCTTCATCGTTGCGCCTGCTCAGGCGCCAAACGCCATGGTCCACAGGGCGACACCACCTGCCGCCGCCAGGCCGGCGAAGGCGAACAGCCAGCGCACGCGGGTGAGCGCCGTAATCGATGCCAGCGAAATGGCAATCTGGATCAGCGTCATGGCCTGGGCCTGTTTGTGGTGCGGTAGCAGCGCTTGTTCGCTGCGTGCGTTGGCTTGCGAGGAGGCAGCCTCCAGCGCTTCAGCCTGTTGCTTGATGACTGCCTTCTCCGCGGCGTATTTGTCGATCTGTGCTTTGTAATCCGCTTTTTTTTCGGGTGGCGACAGATCATAGGCCAGTTCCATCAGGTGGCCCTTGGTGCTCTTGGCCTGATAATAATTCCACTGGTCTGACGCTTGCGCCTTCTTCAGTACGGCTTCGTTCTTGTAAAGCATGGCCTCGTTCTGTGAGGAGCCGCTCTGGTAGCTGACTACAGCGCCGAGCGTCGAGAGGACGGCGGTGAACATGGCCACATACTGGCCGAGGGCGGGACCCTGATGGGGCTTGTGCGCAGTGGTATGTTCGTGGCTGGATGATGCGGCATGAAAATCGGTTGACATGGATGAACCCTGAAAGATTAGCGGGGGAAGCGGTTGCGGAATTATTTGGACCATGCGGCAGGCTGTCGCGTAACAGCGTTTCGATCCGGGCAAAATTTAGCACAGCAGGATTGTGGGCGATTTTACTGCCGGGCTGCCATACAATGGAGA
>JBAQUE010000236.1:0-5218 GCA_049297315.1 Rugosibacter sp. | reverse complement strand
AAATGACCGTGCTGGGTATAGCCGGACCTGGGGATCCCTTGGCCAACCCTGAGAAAACGTTCAAAACTTTTGAGCTCATTGCCAAGACTGCGCCAGACATCAAGCTATGCCTGTCCACCAATGGGCTCACTCTGCCGGATCACGTCGATACCATCGCCGGTTTTAATGTTGATCACGTGACCATCACGGTCAATATGGTGGATCCCGAGATCGGCCAGCACATCTATCCGTGGATCTATTACAAGAAAAAGCGTTACACCGGCATTGATGCCGCACGCATACTGACCGAGCGTCAAATGCAGGGGCTGGAGATGCTGACCGAGCGCAAGATTCTGTGCAAAATCAACTCGGTGATGATTCCGGGCATTAACGACAAGCACCTGGTTGAAGTCAACCGGGCGGTCAAGTCACGCGGTGCTTTCCTGCACAACATCATGCCGCTGATTTCCGCGCCAGAGCATGGCACGGTGTTTGGCTTGAATGGCCAACGCGGACCCACGGCGCAGGAACTCAAGGCGTTGCAGGATTCCTGCGAGGGCGAGATGAACATGATGCGCCACTGCCGTCAGTGCCGCGCCGATGCGGTGGGCCTGCTGGGCGAAGACCGTAGCGCCGAGTTCACCACTGAGAAGATTGACGCAATGGAAGTGGTGTATGACGCCGAGACGCGCAAGGCGTATCAGGAAACCGTTGAGCAGGAGCGCCAGGCTACTGTCGCCGCCAAGAACGCCGAGAAAGAGCAGCTCGCAAAACTGGCGGATGCGGAAGGCATCAGCATGTTGATCGCTGTGGCCACCAAGGGGCACGGCAAGGTCAATGAACATTTTGGCCATGCGACGGAGTTCCAGATTTATGAAGCCACAGCCAAGGGTGCCAAGTTCGTCGGCCATCGTCGTGTTGACCTGTATTGCCAGGGTGGCTACGGTGAGGAAGATTCACTGCAAACGGTGATCCGCGCCATCAACGACTGTCATGCGGTATTCGTCGCCAAGATTGGCGGCTGTCCCAAGGATGACTTGAAAAAAGCCGGTATCGACCCTGTGGATAAATATGCCAATGCGTTTATTGAACAATCGGCCATCAGCTACTTCATGGAGTATGTCGGCAAGGTACAGTCCGGCGAAATCGTGCATCAGGTGAGGGGTGATGCCGACATTCGCCAAGGCGCTTTCACGGCTGCCGCAGCTTAATCTGGAAAGGAGAGTTCAACATGACTTACAAGATCGTCGGTTCGCAATGTACAGGCTGCTCCGCCTGCGAGCCTGAATGCCCGAACGTCGCCATTTATGAAAAAAATGGCGTGTTCATCATCAATCCCAAAAAGTGCACCGAGTGCATTGGCCACTTTGACGAGCCGCAGTGTGTCGCGGTTTGTCCGGTCGATAACACCTGTGTGATTGACGCTTCCCAACCCAGATATCAGGCTGCCTAAAATGAACATAACCATTACAAATGCTGCTGAAAAATTCATGCGCCGGATGGTGCGTTTTGGTGGCGCTGGAGAAGATGCCGGCTTCCGCTTGACCGTATCACCAGGCGGCTGCTCTGGTTATTCCTCGGAATTTTCGGTCGAGGCTGTGCCACTGCCGGGCGATGCGGCGGTCGTGATCAACGGGGTCAAGCTCTTCCTGCCAGCCGAAAGCCGGTTGATGCTGGAAGGTATCACGATTGATTTTGCCGATACGCCAACCCAATCAGGATTGACTTTCGTCAATCCGAATGCGGCGGGCTGCGGCACCTGTGGCAGTTCGACTGGCGCGTCGCATTCACACGCAAAAGTCGATATTTCCGCCCTGCAGCGCAGCGTCTGATCCGGGAAAATGGCCCATGCCGCTCAATACGACGCTGGTTTCCCACGCTGCGGCCGCCATGCCGCAGCAGATGCCTGCCGACGATGGGGATTGGCTCGCGGAGCTTGAGAATGCCTGTCTCGGCTTTGGCCTATCCGCCGAAGCCGAGCATGAAATCCACTTGGCTTCATCGGCTTATCACGCTGAGGAAGCCGAATCTGAGCGGCATGTGCTACGCGCCTTCGACTTGGCGCCAGAACATCCGGCGACACATATTGCGCTTTATCGTTTCTATTTCTATCGAAACCGGCTTGCCGAAGCGCTTGAGGTCGGCCTGCGTTGCCTCGCCCATGCTGCTTCGATGAACGGATTGGCGTCCGATTGGCGGGATGTGGCGCCGGGTCAGGCTGATTTCAGTACTTATTCGGCGTTACCGCGGTTCTATTTATTCACACTAAAGGGCTGTGCCTACCTGAACTTGCGCCTCGGTAACCTGGAGCAGGGCAGCGAGATGCTGGCGAAGTTGATGGAACTGGACGTTGCCGACAAGGTGGGCGGTTCCGTTCTGCGTGGGGTGCTTGACCGCATGGGGCAGGACGATGATGAGTGAGGTCATTGAGGACTTTGCCGCCATCGACTGGCAAGGCCAGCCTGTGGATTGCACCACCTGTGATCAGCGTGGGCTGCTTGCCGTAGGCAAATGTCAGATCAGGCATGCATGCATTGCTGATCGTTATGCCAAACGCGTGGACCGGTTTTTTCGCTGGAATCCATCCGTGGCCAATGCCAGCCTTGGCCATCCCTATTTTGAGGTGCGCGCCATTGCGGCCAAGCATGCCGATCCATTTCACCTGATGGCGCTGTTGTCTGATCCGGATGAGACGGTCCGCTGGAGCGCCGTGCAACGCTTGCCAGACCGCTATCTGGAGAAGCTGCATGATGATCCGCATCGTGAAGTGCGCATCCGTGTCGCGCATCAACTCAAGCCGACACGTTTGAAGTGCATGTTGCGTGACCCCGATTATTACGTGAGGACTGTTGTTGCGCGCCGCCTGCCGTTGGTGTTGCTGCCACAAATGCGCCAAGACCCGGACTGCCAAGTGCGTATCGAAGTAGCGCGGCGCCTGGAGCTGAAGTTCTTGCTGGATATGGCGGCAGATACTGATGCCGCAGTGCGCGTGGTGGTAGCGCAACGCCTGCCGGTGGCGTTGCTTGGTGCATTGCTCAAGGATCAGGATTGGCAGGTACGTTACCACGCGGCCCAGCGAGCCCATCCCTCTGCGCTGGCAGCCTTGCTCGATGACGCTGACGAAGTCGTACGTGAGCTTGCGCGCCAGCGCTATAGCGAAACTGAATATCTTGAGGAGTCTGTCCATGGATGAAATTCGTTTGCCAAAATTCCAGTGGGGCCAGCCTGTGTTGACGATAGTGGATCTGGTAAATGATGGTTCCTATCCAGATTGCGCGGTAGATGAGTTGCTGGCGTCACAGGGAACAACCGGCGAAGTCGTGCAGGTTGGCAGCCATGTGGATACGCAGACGCCAATCTATCTGGTCGAGTTTCCCAATGGCCGGGTAGTCGGCTGCCTGGAAGAGGAGATCATTGCGGCCGCCTAGGCTGCGGGATAAAAATCATGTTCCGGTCTTCATCCATTTCTTCTTCCAATACGCGCCAACGCATCATTGCTGGCGTGTCGCAACCGACGGAGCTTGACCGGCGCCGCATCGAGCGCGCGCTGGAAGGACGGGTACGCTACCGCTACGTCACGCCGCAACTGGAAGTGGAACCCGATGGGTTCCGCATTGTCAGCCCTTGCTGTTCGCGCAATATCGACCCCGCAGGGGGCATGATAGACATTGCGCGCATCGAACATGACATGCGTGTTTCGGTATGGCGCCTGTACTCGAAGAACCATGCCAACTGTGCATGGGTGCTGCAAGCTGAAGGCCGGTTGCATGAGTTGCTCGACCTTCTCAAGGCAGACCCTCGCCGCGTGTTCTGGCAGTGATGCGATGAACGCCACGATCTATCTTGACCACAACGCCACCACGCAACCGACTGCGGAAGTGGTGGCCGCCATGGCCGACACCCTGCTGCATTGCTGGGGCAATGCGTCCAGCGCGCACAGCATGGGTGGCGAGGCAAAGAGCCGTTTGGTCAAGGCGCGTGCCCAGGTTGCCGCGTTGCTTGGCGCCAGCCCGGCCGAGATCGTGTTTACCAGCGGCGCGACTGAAAGCAACCACATGGCCATTCTTGGTGCGCTTACGGCGCAACCGGGGAAAACGCATATTGTCAGCAGCACGGTCGAGCATCCGGCGACCTTGAAGTTGCTGGAACATCTTGAAGCATTGGGATTCGCCATCACCTATCTGGCGGTGGATGAACAAGGCCGCCTTGATCCGGCGCAGATTGAGGCGGCACTAACACCGCAAACTGCCGTGCTGAGCCTGATGTGGGCCAACAATGAAACGGGTGCGCTATTTCCTGTTGCTGCGGCGGCGCAAATCGCCAAGGCGCGGGGTGTCTGGTTTCACACCGATGCGGTGCAGGCGGTGGGCAAACTTGAAGTCGATGCACGTCAGATTCCATTCGATCTTTTGTCGGTTTCTGCCCACAAGCTGCATGGCCCACCCGGCATTGGTGCGCTGTTCGTGCGCAAGGGGGTGATGCTGCCACCGCTGATGTTCGGGCATCAAGAGCGTCGCCGTCGTGGCGGCACCGAGAATTTACCCGGAATAGTCGGCTTTGGTGAGGCGGCGCAACAGCTTGGACAGTCCTGGCGTGCGGATGTGGCGCATATGCAAACATTGCGCGACACGTTTGAACAGCGATTGATGCAGCGATTTCCCGATGTGCGTATCAACGCCGGCGCTGCCGAGCGCCTGCCCAATACCAGCAACTTCGCTTTTGGTCATATCGATTCCGAGATCATCCTCGATCGCCTCGACAAGGCTGGCGTTTGCGCTTCCAGCGGCTCGGCTTGCACGGCGGGCGGCACTGAGCCATCCCACGTGCTCAGCGCCATGGGCCAGCCGCCTGAAGCAGCGCTGGCCGCACTGCGTTTTTCTTTCGGTAGCGGCAACAGTGCTGCCGAGATACAGCAACTCCTCGACCTGCTGCAAGGCATTGTCGAACCCTTGCTGCATGAAGCAACAATGACGTCGGCGGCATGAATTTTTCCCACTTGGAGCAAATGCAATGAAAGTCATGATCCGCAAAGATTCCGCCGGCACCCTGTCGGTTTACGTGCCGAAGAAGGATCTGGAGGAAGCAGTTGTCTCCATGCAGCATCCCGACATGTGGGGCGGTACGGTCACGCTTGCCAATGGCTGGCTGCTGGAATTGCCGGCGATGGCGACAGGCACCAGCCTGCCTATTACGGTGGATGCGCGGCGTGTCGGTGGAGGCGAATGAAATGAGCCTGTCC
>JBAQUE010000235.1:0-13054 GCA_049297315.1 Rugosibacter sp. | reverse complement strand
GGCCGCGCGTTTGCCGACGCAATTGCAAACGCCGCTGCGCGTGATGTCATCCTGCTCGCTGGCAAGGGCCACGAGACATATCAGGAAATCGCCGGTGTGCGCCATCCGTTTGCCGATGCTGACGCCGCAAAGTCGGCGCTGGTGGCACGGCGCACAGCACATTTATCAAGTTTTTCCGGAGGGTACGCCGCATGATGCTGACCTTATCCGCCGCCGCGCAAGCCATCAGTGCAGGGTTTTATGGCGCCGATGCGGCCTTCGCCGGTGTGACCAGCGATTCCCGCGCGGTTGTGGCGGGCGATTTGTTCATCGCCATCCAGGGTGAACATTTTGACGGCCATGATTTTGTGGTTGGCGCTATCGAAAAAGGCGCTGCCGGTGCGCTGGTAAATCACGAGTTTGCCACAGCACATCCCAACCTGCCGCTGATCGCCGTGGCCGATACGCGCCTGGCGCTGGGTGCGCTGGCCGCCGCCTGGCGCGCGCGCTTCAACATTCCGCTGATCGGCGTCACCGGCAGCAATGGCAAGACCACGGTCAAGGAAATGTGCGCCGCCATTTTGCGCACGCAGGGCGGCGCCGTGCTGGCCACGGAAGGCAATCTTAACAACGACATCGGCCTGCCGCTGACCCTGCTCAAATTACGCGCTATGCATACGGCGGCGGTGATTGAAATGGGCATGAACCACTTCGGCGAAATCGATTACCTGACGCATCTTGCCGCGCCCACGGTAGCCGTGATCACCAATGCCCTGCGCGCACATCTTGAGGGGCTGGGCACGGTGCAGGATGTGGCCCTGGCCAAAGGTGAAATTTTTGCCGGCCTGGGCGCGGACGGGATTGCCGTGTTCAATGCCGACGACGCGCAGGCCGAACTGTGGCAGACGCTGGCGCAGGACCGCCTGCAACTGACTTTCGGCCTTGAGCGGGCGGCCGATGTGCGCGGCGAATTCGCGCCACAGGGTTTTGGTGGCCTGTTGTGCCTGGCCACGCCATGGGGCGCCACGGACATCACGCTGTCCGTACCCGGACGGCATAATGCGCTGAATGCTTGCGCCGCCGCCGCGGCGACGCTGGCGACCGGCGTCACGCTGGACATGGTGACCGCCGGACTGGCGGGTTTTTCTGGCGTCAAGGGGCGCTTGCAGCGCCGCGCCGGCCTGCGTGGCGCGCTGGTGGTCGATGACACCTATAACGCCAACCCGGATTCGATGCGCGCCGCGATTGATGTTTTGGCCAGTATTCCCGGGCGGCGCATTTTCGTGATGGGCGACATGGGCGAGGCAGGCGAGGCGGCGGGCCAGTTCCATGACGAGATAGGTGGCTATGCCAAGAGCCACGGCATCGACCGGCTGCTCTGCCTGGGTGAATTGTCGGCCGCCGCAGCCCACAACTTTGGCGCAGGTGGCGAGCATTTCTCACGCATCGACTCGCTGCTCAAGACGCTAACCGCCGAGCTGGATGCCAACGTCACCGTGCTGGTCAAGGGCTCGCGCTTCATGCGCATGGAGCGGGTGGTCGCGGCGCTGGTCGAGCCGGCTGCCGAGGAGAAAAAATGACTGCACCCGCCATCCGCTTGAAAGGAAGTTTCCATGCTGCTTGAACTGGCCCGCTGGCTGGCGGGTGACTATCGCGGTTTCAACGTCTTCAACTACATCACCTTGCGCGCGGTGCTGGCGACTATTACCGCGCTGGCCATTTCCTTTGTCTTTGGTCCGGCGATGATCCGCTGGCTGACGGCGAAAAAAATCGGCCAGTCGGTGCGTACCGACGGCCCGCAGACGCATCTTGTCAAAACCGGCACGCCGACCATGGGCGGTGCATTGATCCTGCTCTCGCTCGGCATTTCCACCTTGCTGTGGGCGGATTTGTCGAACCGTTTCGTCTGGGCGGTGCTGATTGTCACCTTTGGTTTTGGCGCGGTGGGCTGGGTCGATGACTGGCGCAAGGTGGTGTATCGCAATCCCGATGGCCTCTCCGCCAAAGCCAAGTTTTTCTGGCAGTCGGTGATTGGCCTGGTGGCCGCCATTTACATCGCCTTTTCGATTTCGGCGCCGAACAACGAAAAGCTGGTTGAACTTTTCATGCACTGGGTGGGCAGCGGCTTCATGCTTGACTTGCCGACCAAGACGGACCTCATCGTGCCCTTCTTCAAGAGCGTGAGTTATCCGCTGGGCATGGTGGGTTTCATCACGCTGACTTACCTGGTGATCGTCGGCACGAGCAATGCGGTGAACCTGACCGATGGCCTGGATGGCCTGGCCATCATGCCGACCGTGCTGGTAGGCGCCGCGCTGGGCGTGTTTGCCTATGTCGCGGGTAACTCGGTGTACGCAAAGTATCTGCTGTTGCCACATATTCCCGGCGCAGGCGAGCTCACCGTGTTTTGCGCGGCGATGGCGGGTGCGGGCCTGGGTTTTTTGTGGTTCAACGCCTATCCGGCGGAGGTCTTCATGGGCGATGTCGGCGCGCTGTCGCTGGGCGCCGCGCTGGGCGCGGTGGCTGTGGTGGCGCGGCAGGAAATCGTGCTGTTCATCATGGGCGGCGTGTTCGTCGCCGAGACGCTGTCGGTGATGGTTCAGGTCAGCTATTTCAAATACACGCGCAGGAAATATGGCGAGGGGCGACGCATCCTGCGCATGGCGCCGCTGCACCACCACTTCGAGCAAACCGGCTGGAAGGAAACGCAGGTCGTGGTGCGCTTCTGGATCATCACCATCCTGCTGGTGCTGGTCGGACTGGCGACCTTGAAAATCAGATGAACAGCTTGCACGGCAAATGGGTTCTCATCCTTGGCCTTGGCGAAACCGGCCTGGCCTGCGCGCGCTGGTGCGTGCGTTCGGGTGCGCGCGTGCGCGTGGCCGATACGCGCGCCGCGCCGCCGTACCTGGATGAGCTGCGTCGCGTATTGGCCAAGTCGACCAGCGCCGACTTTTTGGCGGGGGAGTTCAATGTTGCGTTGCTGAATGGCATAGACCTGCTGGTGGTTTCCCCGGGCTTGCCAAGCGACCTGCCGCTGTTGCGCGAGGCCGCAGTGCGCGGCATCCCGGTGATCGGCGAAATCGAATTGTTCGCGCGGGCACTGCGCGAAATGCCCGCGCCGCCGCCGGTGCTGGCCATTACCGGTACGAATGGCAAGACCACCACCACCGCGCTGACCGGGCATCTGCTGCGCAGTACGGGCAAGCAAGTTGGCGTGGCCGGCAATATCTCGCCCGCCGCGCTGACCGCGCTGGCTGATGCTGCCGAGCAGGGCGCGCTGCCGCAAACCTGGGTGCTGGAGTTGTCGAGCTTTCAACTGGAAACCACGGCGACGCTGAATCCCACCGCAGCGACAGTGCTGAATATTTCCGACGATCATCTGGATCGCTATGCCGATCTCGACGCTTACGCTGCGGTCAAGGCGCGCATCTTTCAGGGGGGTGGCGTGCAGGTGTTGAATCGGCAGGATGTGCGGGTGCGCGCCATGGCGATAGCTGGCCGGCGCGTGATCAGCTTCGGGCTGGATGCGCCGACCGGCGCAGAGGACTTTGGCTTGCGTTTGCGCGATGGCGCATCCTGGCTGGCGCAGGGCGAACGGTTTTTGTTGCCGCAAGCCGAGTTGCCGATCAGCGGTTTGCACAATGCGGCGAACGCGATGGCGGCGCTGGCGCTGTGCGTCAGCCTGGGCCATGACGCGGCGAACCTGCTGCCCGCCTTGCGCAGTTTTCGCGGCCTGCCGCACCGGGTGGAAAAAATCGCCGAGATCGACGGCGTGACCTGGTATGACGATTCGAAAGGCACCAATGTCGGCGCGACGGTGGCGGCGCTGGAAGGCATTGGTGGCCAGATGGCCACCGGCGATAAGGACAATCCCAGGATTGTGCTTATCGCCGGCGGTGATGGCAAGGGACAGGATTTTTCGCCATTGAAGATGCCGGTCGCGCAGCACGCCCGCGCCGTGGTGCTGATCGGCCGTGACGCGCCCGTGATCAGCCGCGCGCTGGCCGATGCAGGCGTACTGCTGGTTGTGGCGGCCGACATGGCCGACGCCGTGCGGCAGGCGCGTGTCTTGGCGCAGCCACAGGATGCGGTGCTGCTGTCGCCGGCCTGCGCCAGTTTCGACATGTTCCGCGACTACCAGCACCGTGCGGAAGTCTTTATCGCGGCGGTGCGTGCACTGCAAGGCGTGACATCATGATGCGGCGCTGGATGTCCGCCACGCAGCATGGGCCGGCAGAGATTGATGGTCTGTTGCTGTGGTCGTCGATCGGCCTGTTGCTGTTTGGTTTGGTGATGGTGTATTCGTCTTCCATCGCGATGGCCGAGGGCAGCCGTTTCACCGGCAACCAGCCGGCTTATTTTTTGGTCCGTCATGCGGTATTTCTGGTTGTTGGACTGATTGCCGGGGTGATGGCTTTTCAAGTGCCGCTGCGCTTGTGGCAGCAAGTGTCGCCCTGGCTGTTTATCGCCGGTTTCGTGTTGCTGGTGGTGGTGCTGATTCCGCATATCGGCCGTTCGGTGAATGGCGCGCAGCGCTGGATTGGCTTCGGCCCGATCAATTTGCAGCCATCCGAACTGATGAAGCTGTTCGCCGTGTTGTATGCCGCCGATTACACCGCGCGCAAGCTGGATGACATGGCCAGTTTTCGGCGTGGTTTCGTGCCCATGGCTGCGGTGATGGTGCTGGTCGGCGCGTTGCTGTTGCGCGAGCCGGACTTCGGCGCGTTTGTGGTGATCGTCAGCATCGCGGTCGGTATCCTGTTCCTCGGCGGCATCAATGTGCGCCTGTTCAGCGCCTTGCTGCTGGTGATGGCGGTGGCTTTCGTCATCCTGATCTGGTCGTCGCCGTATCGCCGCGAGCGCATTTTCGGTTTCATGGATCCCTGGCAGGATGCGTATGGCAAGGGCTATCAACTCTCGCACGCGCTGATCGCCTTCGGCCGCGGCGAATGGTTCGGCGTGGGGCTGGGCGCAAGCGTGGAAAAACTCTTTTACCTGCCCGAAGCGCATACCGATTTCCTGCTCGCGGTGATTGCCGAAGAACTCGGTTTTGTGGGTGTCTTGGCGGTGGTCGTGATGTTTGCTTTGTTGGTCGAACGCGCCTTCGCCGTCGGCCGTCAGGCCTTGATACTGGATCGCGTGTATAGCGGCCTGGCCGCGCAAGGCATAGGCATCTGGCTCGGCGTGCAGGGCTTCATCAACATGGGCGTGAACATGGGCCTGCTGCCCACCAAGGGACTCACCCTGCCCATGATGAGCTTCGGCGGCTCCGGCATCGTCGCGAATTGTCTGACGCTGGGCATCCTGTTGCGGGTGGACTGGGAAAATCGGCAACTGATTCGGGGGCAGCAAGTATGACGCCGCATCAGTTGCCGATTTCGGCGCAGGTTAAGCGAGCGTCAGCGAGCGGCCGTAGCCAGAACCACCAGTTGATGCGGGGGCAAGCTGTATGAAAACCCTCCTCGTCATGGCGGGCGGTACGGGCGGGCACATCATGCCGGGGCTGGCGGTGGCTGAACATTTGCGCGCGCAGGGCTGGCGCATTGCCTGGCTGGGCAATCCGGCGGGCATGGAGGCCAGGCTGGTCGCCGGGCGGGGCTATCAGATGGCATGGGTGAATTTTTCCGCCCTGCGTGGCAAGGGGCTGCTGCGCAAATTGTTCCTGCCGGTGAATCTGCTGCGCGGTTTTGTCGGCGCATGGCGTGCGCTGGCGCGGATCAAGCCCGACGTGGTGCTGGGCATGGGCGGCTACATCACTTTTCCCGGCGGCATGATGGCGGCATTGCGCGGCATCCCGCTGGTGTTGCATGAACAGAATTCGGTTGCCGGGCTGGCCAATCGGGTGCTGGCGAAAGTCGCGCGGCGCGTCTTGTGCGGCTTTCCCGATACCTTGCCGCGGGGCGAGTGGGTAGGCAACCCGGTACGTGAAGAAATCGCCGTGTCGCCAGCGCCGACTTTTCGTTATGCCGAACGCAGCGGCCGTTTGCAGGTGCTGGTTGTCGGCGGCAGCCTGGGCGCCCAGGCGTTGAACGAGGTTGTGCCCAAAGCCTGGGGCTTGATGGCAGAGAACGAGCGGCCGGAAATCGTGCATCAGGCAGGAGAAAAACATCTGCCGCAATTGCAGGCAGCCTATGCCGCCGCCGGTGTCAAGGCGCATTGCGTGGCTTTCATCGAGGATATGGCGGGCGCCTATGCCTGGGCCGACCTGGTGATCTGCCGCGCTGGTGCGCTGACGGTGGCGGAACTCGCCGCCGCCGGGGTGGCCAGCGTGCTGGTGCCCTATCCGCATGCCGTGGATGACCATCAGACGGCGAACGCCCGCTTTCTGGCCCATGCGGGCGCGGCCATTTTGTTGCCGCAAGCGGAGCTTACGCCGGAACGGCTGGCTGAAATTCGCGCCGTGCCGCGCAGCCAGCTGATGGAAATGGCCGGGAAGGCGCGCGCGCTGGCGCGGCCGCAAGCCACGGCGGATGTAGCGAACATTTGTGCGGAGCTGGCGAAATGAAACATAAAGTCAAACGCATTCACTTCGTCGGCATCGGCGGGGCAGGCATGTCGGGCATTGCCGAGGTGCTGGCGAACCAGGGTTTCGAGGTCAGCGGCTCGGACCTGGCGGCGAGCGCGACGACGCGGCGGCTGGCGGCGCTGGGCATCCGCATCGCCATCGGGCATGCCGCGGAAAATGCCGCGCAGGCCGATGCGGTGGTGGTTTCCACGGCGGTGGCCGAGACCAATCCGGAAGTCGTCATGGCGCGTTCGCGGCATGTGCCGGTGGTGCCGCGCGCGCAAATGCTGGCCGAGCTGATGCGCATCAAGCAAGGCATCGCGATTGCCGGTACGCACGGCAAGACCACGACCACCAGCCTGGTGGCGAGTTGTCTGGCCGAGGGCGGGCTGGACCCGACTTTCGTCATCGGCGGCCGCCTGATTTCCGCCGGCGCCAACGCACAGTTGGGTACGGGCGAATTTCTGGTGGCTGAGGCGGATGAGTCGGATGCATCCTTCCTGTACCTCTCGCCGGTGATTGCGGTGGTTACCAATATCGATGCCGACCACATGGAAACCTATGGTCATGATTTCGCGCGGCTCAAGCAGGCCTTTGTGGATTTCCTGCATCGCCTGCCGTTTTACGGTGTGGCCGTGGTCTGCGGCGATGACGCGAATGTGCGAGAAATCCTGCCGCGCGTGGCCAAGCAGGTGGTGACTTACGGCATCGACAGCGAAGTGAATTTCCGCGCCGAAAATATCGTGGCCGATGGCGGCGTGATGCGTTTTGACTGCGTGCGCAAGAACGGCGGCGAATCACGCCTGCCCATCGTGCTCAACCTGCCCGGCCGCCATAACGTGCTGAATGCGCTGGCGGCGATTGCCGTGGCCACGGAAGTCGGCGTTGGCGACACGGCGATCATCCGTGCGCTGGCCGGTTTCAAGGGCGTGGGGCGGCGCTTCCAGCGCTATGGCGAAGTGGCCGCGGCGCAAGGTGGAAAATTCACGCTGGTCGATGACTACGGCCATCACCCGGTGGAAATGGCCGCCACGCTCAGCGCCGCGCGCGCCGCGTTCCCGGGACGCCGGCTGGTGCTGGCCTTTCAGCCGCATCGCTACACGCGTACGCGCGACTGTTTTGAAGATTTTGTCAAAGTGCTGTCCGGCGTCGATGTATTGCTGCTGACTGAAATCTATGCCGCGGGCGAAGAGCCGATTGTGGCCGCCGACGGCCGCGCATTGGCGCGCGCGGTGCGCGTGGCGGGCAAGGTCGAGCCGGTATTTGTTGAAGACATCGCCGACATGCCGCAGATGATCCGCGACACGGCGCATGATGGCGATGTGGTGATCACCATGGGCGCCGGCTCGATTGGCGCGGCGCCGATGCGGCTGGTGGAAGCGGCCCATGATTGAAACCAGCCACGGCCAGTTGCATGGCCTTTTGCTGCAAAACGAGCCAATGGCGCGGCATGTGTCGTGGCGCGCGGGCGGTGTGGCGCGGCAGGCTTTTTTCCCGGCGGACATCGACGATCTGGCGGCTTTCATGCGCAGCCTGCCGCCGGATGAGGCGCTGCTGATGGTCGGCCTGGGCAGCAACCTGCTGGTGCGCGATGGCGGTTTTGCGGGCACGGCGATATTCACGCATGGCGTGACCAGCGGCTTGTCCGCATTGCGTATCGAAAATGGCGAAATTTACGCCGAGGCCGGCGTCGCCTCGCCCAAGCTGGCGCGCTTTGCCGCCAACCACGACTATGCCGAGGCGGAGTTCTTCGCCGGCATCCCCGGCACGGTGGGCGGCGCGCTGGCGATGAATGCCGGTTGCCATGGCGGCGAGACCTGGCAATACGTCAGCCGCGTGTTGATGCTTAACCGCCACGGTGAATGCATCCAGCGCACGCCCGCCGAATTCGAGATTGGCTATCGGCATGTGGCGCCGAAAACAGCCCGCGATGAAATCTTCGTCGCGGCATGGCTGCGCTTTCCGCAGGGCCAGCAGGCCGTTGCGCGTGAGCGCATCCGCGAGTTGCTGGCACGGCGCATCGCCACGCAGCCGCTCAATTTGCCGAATGCTGGTTCGGTATTCAGGAATCCGCCCGGCGATCATGCCGCGAGGCTGATCGAAGCGGCCGGTTTGAAGGGCGCATGGCTGGGTGGGGCGCAGGTCTCCGAAATGCATGCCAATTTCATCGTTAATCCAGAGGGCAAGGCGAAGGCAAGTGAGATAGAAATGCTGGTGGAAAAAATTCAGCATTTGGTCAGTGAAAAGTTCGCTGTGCAACTCGTGCGTGAGGTGCAAATTGTTGGTGAAAAGCCGGTGGGAGAAACCCCGTGAATTTTGGCAAGGTGGCAGTGATGCTGGGCGGCAACTCGGCCGAGCGTGAGGTCTCGCTGAAGAGCGGCGCCGCCGTGCTGGCCGCACTGCGCGCCAAGGGCGTCGACGCGCATCCGTTCGACCCGCAGGCCAAACCGCTGGAGGCGCTGCACAGTGAAAATTTCAGCCGCGTGTTCATCGCCCTGCACGGGCGGGGTGGCGAAGATGGCAGCATGCAGGGCGCGCTGAACCTGCTCAACATCCCCTATACCGGCAGCGGCGTGCTGGCCTCCGCGCTGGCGATGGATAAGTGGCGCTGCAAGCTGCTGTGGTCTGCCACCGGTTTGCCTGTGCCGCAATATGAAATTGTCACTGCGGCGAGCGATTTTGCCGCGATCGAGGCGCGGCTCGGCTTGCCCTTGTTTGTCAAACCGGCGAATGAAGGTTCCAGCATCGGCATCAGCAAGGTGAAAGAAGCAGGTGGCTTGCGCGCCGCGTATCAACTGGCCGCGCAATATGATGTGTGTGTCATCGCGGAACGGTATCTGGCGGGTGGCGAGTTCACCGTGGGCATCCTCGGCGACCGCGCGCTGCCGGTGATCCGCATCGTGCCGCAGACCGAGTTCTACGACTATGCGGCAAAGTATTCGCGGGACGATACCGAATATCGCATGCCCAGTGGACTGGGCGAGGCGCAGGAAGCGGCAATGCGCGACATGGCCTTGCGTGCGTTTGCGGCGCTGGGCGGGCGTGGCTGGGGCCGCGTGGATGTGATGCTGGATGCAGACGGTGTTTCCTGGTGCCTGGAAGCGAATACCTCGCCCGGCATGACCGACCACTCGCTGGTGCCGATGGCGGCGCGGGCTGCGGGTATCGAATTTGGCGATCTGGTCGTCGAATTGCTCGCGGGGGCATGCTGTGGCTAAGCTGCTAGCCAGACAGAAAAACACCCGCGTCAAGGCGCAGGCCGAAGGCAATGCGTTTTGGGATTCCGCGCCCCTGGTCAATCTGCTGGCCGACGTGCTGTTTTTTGCCGGCGGTATTTTGCTGGTGTGGGCGGGGGTGCTGGTTTTACAGCGTTTGCCAGTGTTTCCGCTGCGCCAGATGATGGTCACGGAGTCCCTGCATCAGGTTTCGCGCGCGCAGCTCGAGCAAGCCGCGCGCACGGCGATCATCGGCAATTTTTTCACGGTTGATCTGGCGGCCGCGCAAGCCACGCTGGAGCAGGTGCCCTGGGTGCGGCGCGCCAGTTTGCGCCGCCAGTGGCCGGATGGCCTGGCGCTGACGCTGGAAGAGCAGCAACCCGTGGCGCGGTGGACGTCGTTGGATGGCGAGGCCAGGCTGGTCAATACCCACGGCGAGGTCTTTGTGGCGGATACGGTGGATGTCTTGCCGGCTTTTTCGGGGCCGGAAGGCTCGGCTGCGCAGGTGCTGGCCCGCTACCATGAGTTTGCCGCCGCGCTGGGCGGCATTCAGCATAAGCCTGTGGCCGTGCGCCTTTCGCCGCGCGAGGCATGGCAGCTTACGCTGGACGATGGCGTGGTGCTGGAACTGGGGCGTGATCTGCCGCAAGCGCCCCTGACAGAGCGCCTGAACCGATTTACGGCCCACTACGCGACGGTGAAAACCCGTGTGCACACCGTCAGCGTGGTGGATATGCGTTATCCCAACGGGTTCGCCCTCAGGCTGAAGAAAAGTTGATGAGCAAAGAAAATAATGAGCAAAGAAAACAAACGTGATTTGATCGTCGGCCTGGATATCGGCACCTCGAAGATTGTCGCCATCGTGGGCGAGGTCGATGCCGAGGGGCGGCTGTCGATTCTCGGCCTGGGCATGCAGGAGTCCACCGGCATCAAGCGCGGCATGGTGATCAACATCGAAGCCACGGTGAATTCGATTTCCCGGGCGGTCGCCGAAGTCGAGATGATGGTCGGCTGCAAGGTGCGCGAGGTGTATACCGGGATTGCCGGCAGCCACATCAAGAGCAAGGATTCCTCCGGCATGGCGGTGATCCGTGAAAAAGAGGTTACGCAGTTCGATGTCGAACGCGCGATTGAAGCCGCCAATGCGACGCCGATTTCCGCCGATGACCAGATTCTGCACACGCTGGTGCAGGAGTTCATCGTTGATGGCCAGGACGGTGTCAAGGAGCCGATCGGCATGGACGCGCGGCGGCTGGATGTGCGGGTGCATCTGGTGACCGGCGCGGTGACGGCGGTACAGAACATTGTCAAATGCGTGCATCGCTGCGGCCTGGAAGTTGTCGACCTGGTGCTGCAACCCTTGGCCTCCGGCTATGCCGTGCTGACCGAGGATGAAAAGGATGTCGGCGTTTGCCTGGTCGACATCGGCGGCGGGACGACAGACATTGCGGTTTTTGTGCAGGGCGCGATCCGCCATACGGCGGTGATCCCGATTGCCGGCGACCAGGTGACCAATGACATCGCCATCGCCTTGCGTACATCGACGCCGGATGCCGAGGAAATCAAGATGCGTTTCGGTGTCGCGCTACAGCAGCTGGCCGACCCTGAAGAGATGATCGACGTGCCGGGTGTCGGCGACCGGCCATCCACGCGGCTTTCGCGGCAAACCCTGGCCGGCTTCATCCAGCCGCGTATCGAAGAAATTTTTCAGCAAGTCCAGGACGAACTGCACCGTAGCGGTTATGAGCGGCTGTTGCGCGCCGGCATCGTGTTGACCGGCGGTGCGGCGCAGATGCAGGGCATGGCCGAACTGGGTGAGGAAATATTCCATAACACCGTGAAATTGGTAACGCCGCATTACGACGGCAATTTGCGCGATTTTGTACGTAACCCGCGCTATTCAACGGCGATGGGCCTGGTTCTGGAAGGCGTGGCGCAACGTCAACGGGGCATGAAAGCGCAAAACCCGAAGACTTTCGCGCAGATTTTGAGCCGCATGCGGGCATGGTTTGGCAAGAATTTTTGATGTATCGATTGATGGATGATTTTTTAAGGAGATAAATATGTTTGAACTTGAAGAAGTAGAAGCGGCAACACAGGACGAAGAATCCGGCGCGACCATTATCAAGGTCATTGGCGTCGGCGGCGCCGGTGGCAATGCGGTTGAGCACATGATCCGCGAAGGGGTCGGCGGTGTTGAATTCATTTGCTGCAATACCGATGCGCAAGCCCTGAAAAAGAGCAGCGCGCATGTCAAGCTGCAGCTCGGCCCCGGCCTGGGCGCCGGCGGCAAACCTGAAAAAGCCAGGGATCTCGCGCAAACTGACCGTGAGCGTATTGCCGAAGTACTGACCGGTGCGCACATGGTGTTCATCACCGCCGGCATGGGCGGCGGTACGGGTACGGGCGCCGGTCCGGTAATCGCCGAGGTGGCGCGCGAGCTTGGCATCCTCACTGTAGCGGTGGTGACCAAGCCCTTTGAATATGAGGGCAAACGCAAGCGCCTGGCCGAAGAAGGCGTGACCGAGCTGGCCCAGTATGTCGATTCGCTGATCGTGATCCTCAACGAGAAACTCGAAGAAGTGCTGGGTGATGAAGTCAGCATGCTGGATGCCTTCAAGGCGGCCGACAATGTATTGTGCAATGCGGTCGGCGGCATAGCCGAAATCATCAATGTGCCAGGCCTGGTGAATGTGGACTTCGAAGACGTGCGCACCGTGATGGGCGAAATGGGCAAGGCGATGATGGGGTCTGCTGTGGCATCCGGTGTGGATCGTGCGCGTATCGCGGCGGAAGAGGCGGTGGCCAGCCCCTTGCTGGAGGGCATTGAACTTTCCGGCGCGCGTGGCGTGCTGGTGAACATCACGGCCAGCAATACGCTGGGACTCAAGGAATACAAGGCGGTGATGAACACCATCCGCCAATACACGGCCGCCGAGGCGACGGTGATTTGCGGTGCGGTGTTTGATGAGTCGATGGAAGACCAGTTGCGGGTAACGGTCGTGGCGACCGGTTTGGGCGTGGTCACGGCCAAGGCGCGCAAGCCGGAAATGAAAGTTGTTGAAACCGTGGGTTTGCGGACGGGTACGGACAACCTGCACACCTATGACATAGGCGTGGGACAGGTCGATTTGTCCGGCGTCATATCGAGCAACCGCAGCATGCCGCGCAACACCCAGGCCGAAGCGATGGCGGCTTCCGGGGTCGACAAGTACGATATCCCGGCTTTTTTGCGCCGTCAGTCTGACTGACATGGAAACAGGAAACGGGCTTCCCGGCAAGGCGCGGCTTATGCGCTGTGATTCGTCTGGTGCTGGACGCCGGTATAATTCCTGTGGCCATTGCCAATCAA
>JBAQUE010000234.1:0-3719 GCA_049297315.1 Rugosibacter sp. | reverse complement strand
AACAACCCGGCCGCGCCGGGCATGTGTTCAGCCTGCTGCGCCACCTTGAAGCGCTGCCGGATGATTTCGGCCAGCGGGCCTGCCCCGCGCTGGCGCTGGCCGAAGCGGCTGTCATAGTCCTTGCCATCATGCATCTGGCGCAGCAGGCTGAACACATGCCCGGCGCGGCCGGGTTGTTCGCGCTCCAGCCAGTCGCGGAACAGCGGCTTCACTTCATGCGGCAGGCGCAGCAAAACATAGCCAGCGGAAGTCGCACCAGCATCCGCAGCCGCTTGCAGGATGTTTTCCATTTCATGATCGGTCAGCGCCGGGATCAGCGGCGCCACCAGGACGGCGGTTGGCACACCAGCCGCCGCCAGTTCGCGAATTACGAAAAGTCGGCGCTGGCTGGACGGCGCGCGTGGCTCCATGCGCCGCGCCAATTCGGCATCCAGCGTGGTGATCGAGATGGCGACACGCACCAGGTTCTTTTGCGCCATGCCAGCCAACACATCGAGGTCGCGCAGTATCAAGGCCGATTTGGTGACGATGCTGACCGGGTGCGCACACGCGGCAAGCACCTCAAGAATGCCCCGCGTCAGGCGCAGACGACGTTCCACCGGCTGCCAGCCGTCGGTATTGATGCCCAGGGCCACGGGTTTGCATACGTAACGGGGATGCGCCAGTTCTCGGCGCAACACCTCGACGGCATCCGGCTTGTAGGCCAGCCTGGTTTCAAAATCCAGTCCCGGCGACAAGCCGAGGTAGGCATGGCTCGGCCGCGCAAAACAATAGCTGCAACCATGCTCGCAGCCACGATAGGGATTGATCGACCGGTCAAACGGGATGTCCGGCGAAGCGTTATAGCTGATGACCGACTTCGCTGTATCAATGATCAACTCGGTGGCCAGCGGTGGCGCAAGCTCTTCCTCATCGCGCCACCAACCATCATCTGCCGCCTCGCGCTGCCAGCTGGCAAAGCGGTTATCGGGATTATCCGCAGCGCCGCGTCCCTTGCGCGTGGGTTTCATCGCCAGCTTCCCGGCAGTCTATTTCGCGGCAGGCCTCGGATCAAACGAGTAACCGAGTTCCACCACACCGCGACGCATCAAGTCCATTGCGGGCGGTACCTGGGCAGGTTCACCACGCACGCCGAACTCGACATGAAATGGGACAGTTTCGGAGCCGAGAAAAGGCAGGCTGAAGGCTTTCACCCCAGGAAAACGGTCTTCGACACCCAGCATCAATGGGATCAGCAAACTTTCGACACCGCCCCAGACCAGAATCGCATCATCGGTCACCGGCGTCGCGTTGTAGAGGTGCGGGTAGTGCGTATCGAGCACCCATTCGACCATCGGCCAGGCCATTTGCGGGAAGCCGGGCACAAAATAATGCGTGCCCAACGCAAACCCCGGAATGCGGTTGAACGGATTGGGGATGATCTCGCTGCCCACCGGAAAGCGCCCCATGTCCAGCGATTCAATCGTCATCTCGCGGCGCATCTCGATGAAGCGCGAACGGATTTCATGCTCCGCCTCGGGATGCAAAAACAGGTCGACGCCTGCCGCTGCTGCCGCCGCCTGGCGTGTGTGGTCGTCGGGTGTATTGCCGATGCCGCCGAAACTGAACACGATGTCGCCACTCGCCAGCGTGCGGCGAAAGGTGTCGGTCAAGCGTTGCCGGTCATCGCCCAGGTACATCGCCCAATCCAGATGCATGCCGCGTGCGGCGAGGATTTCCAGCAGGCGCGGGAAATGGCCGTCCGGGCGCTTGCCATGCATGATTTCGTCGCCGATGATGATGGCGCCAATCGCCTGCCTGTTGCTATCTGCATTTTGCATAAAAACCTCTTGAATATCTCAATGGCCAAACCGTGGATTATCCAACGTTCCCGCAAGCGACACACTGCTCCGCGCGGTCATCGAAGGCGACTTGAGCTCAACCAGAAAACGGCCATTGATCTGCTTGTCGGCAGTCACATCCGCGTTGCCGCTGGCAGTCAGTTGATCGGCGGCCATGATCACGTTGCGCAATTGGGTCTTGCCATCACGATACGAAAACTTCCCGTCAAGCGCCGAATAGGCGGTGCGGCCACCACTGCCCACGCCGCGCAAAACACGGCCAAGATCAATGCCGTGCACAGCCCCGCGCTCGACCAGGAAATTGCCTTCCGCGTGGATGGAACGCAAAAGCGCGGATGGATCGGCTCCCTGCATGACAAAGGAACCACGCCCGCCAAGCACGCCACCCTCGGACAGCGCAGGAAACATCGCGGCCGTATCCAGCAGCCTGGCCTTGGCCTCACCGCTCAATGTCCACCCGGTACCCCAGCCCAGCCGCGCCTTGCCGGTCACATAACCATCGTTCGTCTCCCCGGAAAATTCGGATGCGACGAATTCCCTGCTAGACAGTTGGCCAGTCGCCGTCAAATTACCCAGCACCAAACCAGCAGGCTTGACCGGCGCCTCACCGGCCAGGCCCAAGGGCGGCATGTAAGCCGCAGCGTTGAGCTTGACGCTGGCTCCTTCACCTGTCGCATTCAACTCGGCGCTGAACTTCTGGCCTGGCGACTTGAGTTCAAGCTTCTGCCAGTTGCCGTTGGCATCCACCGTGGCATAGGCATCAAAAACCGGCAGGCTGGCAAATGCCGCATTCACCTTGACATCCTTGGCGGTGATGCTTGAAAAACCCAGGCCATTGGCCTGCCCCTTGCGCAGCAATATCCACGCAACCCCCTCGGCATCCATCTGCGCCGATTCGATGTCCAGTGCAGTAATCGGGGCTTGGCTGCCGAACAGCGCACTGATGGATGTCCTGGCCTTGACCAGCGATGCGCGAATCTGGCCATGATCGCCCACGCTCACATCCCGCAACCGCCAATGCGGTGTGGGAAACAACCAGAAGTTCAACGAGCTGGCCTTGACGGGTTGTCCGAATTGGGTGGCTGCGGACTTTTCCAACACCGACAACTGTCCGCCAAATGGAATGACATGCACGATCGCGACACCGGCGACAAGGGCAAAGATTGCCGCTTTCACGAGCTTGCGGGTGCGGCGTTTTTCCGCTTTGAATTCCTCCGCAGAAACAGGCTCACGCTCATGCGCCAATAACTTGTCGTCGGCAACCGCCGCCTCTTCCTCCGCCAAACGCTGCGCGCGGGCTTCAGCTTCCCTGGCCGCATCCTCAAGCCTGTGCTGCTCTTCTGCTGCCTTGCGGGCCTTGATTTCGGCCGCCTGCATTGCCTTGGCTTCCGCCTCCAGCCGGAGGCGCTCAGCCTCTTGGCGCAATTGATTTTCTTCTGCCGCACGCCGTTGCTGCTCTGCGGCGTCCCTCCGCGCCGCCTCTGCCTCGACTTCGCGCTGTACCTGCGCTTCAGCTTCGCGGCGTTGAGTTTCCTCAGCTTCCTTGCGCGCCGTTTCTTCTGCCGCGAGTTTTTCTTTTAGCTCTGCCTCAAGCCGCAAGCGCTCCGCTTCAGCACCCAACCGTGCCTCTTCGGCTTCACGCTGTGCGCGAGCTTCAGCCTCTTGCCTTGCCTTTGCTTCAGCCTCCTGCCTTGCCCTGGCTTCCGCCTCACGACGCTGTATCTCTTCGACTTCCTTGCGGGCTTTTTCCTCGGCCTGGCGGCGCGCTTCAGCTTCGGCTTCCTGCCTGGCTCTCTCAGCGGCCGCTTGCCGCAATTTCTCTTCTGCTGCTTTTCTGGCCTGATCTTCCGCGAGCTTGCGCCGTGCAGCGGTCTCGGC
>JBAQUE010000233.1:0-5678 GCA_049297315.1 Rugosibacter sp. | reverse complement strand
GCCCGGCGCTTTGCCGCGCAACCCGCAGCAGGCGGTATCGCCGGAATTCTGGAACGCGGGCTCAATTGCCCGCCGACTTCCAGTCTTGGCCGGGTATTCGATGCAGCGGCGGCCTTGCTCGGCGTGCGCGCCTTATCGGCCTACGAAGGGCAGGCGGCCATGTTGCTCGAAGGGCTGGCGGAAACTGCCTGGCCTGTCATATCTCCGACACCAATAGCCGACGGCTGGCGCATCGCACCCGGCAACCAGCTCGATTTGCTGCCACTGCTGGCAACGCTGGTGGATGCGCCAGACCCGGCGCTTGCGGCAGCGCGCTTTCACGTGACACTGGCGGAGGCGCTGGCCGCATGGGCTGTCGCCGCTGCGCGCGCCAGCGGCATGGATACCCTGGCGCTGGGCGGGGGCTGCTTCCTTAATGCCATACTGGCACGCGAACTGCTTGTTCGTCTCGAATCCGCCGGGCTGCGAGTGCTTGTCGCATGGCAGCTTCCCCCCAATGATGGCGGCCTTGCGCTGGGCCAGGCATGGGTCGCGCGTCATGCGTATCATTCTTTGGAGAATTGAATCATGTGTCTGGCATTGCCCGCGCTGATCGTTGAAATCAACGGCCTCGACCAGGCGGTGGTCGAAATAGGCGGCGTACGCAAGGAATGCTCGCTGGCGCTGGTCGATGACGTGCGCATAGGCGATTACGTCATCCTGCATGCGGGCTACGCGCTGGCCAGGCTCGACCCCGAGGAAGCGGAAGCAACCCTGCGCCTGTTCGCTGAAATGTCGGCAATGCCGGATGGGCCAAACACAACGCCGCCAGCCATCCTGGAAGCCACGCCATGAAATACATCGACGAATTCCGCGATGGCGACCTGGCCAGCGGGCTGGCGGCCGCCATCGCCCGCGCTACGGCATCGGCTGGCCGGGAATACCGGCTGATGGAGTTTTGCGGCGGCCATACGCATGCCATTTCGCGCTACGGCCTGGCCGATCTGCTGCCGTCCAGTGTGCGCCTGATCCATGGCCCTGGCTGTCCGGTCTGCGTGCTGCCCATCGGCCGTATTGACCAGGCGATCCGTCTTGCCCGCGAGCGCGATGTCATCTTGTGCACCTATGCCGACACCTTGCGGGTGCCCGCTTCGGACCACCTTTCCCTGCTCAGGGCCAAGGCGCGCGGCGCGGACATCCGCATGGTGTATTCGACCGCCGATGCGCTGAAGATTGCCCGTGAAAATCCCGAGCGCGAAGTGGTGTTCTTCGCCATCGGCTTCGAGACCACGACGCCGCCCACGGCAGTGGCCATCAAGGTGGCTGAAGTCGAGGGGCTGAAAAATTTCAGTGTGCTGTGCAACCATGTGCTGACGCCGGCGGCGATGCACGCCATCCTGGCGGCCGAAGGCGGCGTGGCGATTGACGGCTTCGTCGGTCCGGCGCATGTGTCGACCGTCATCGGCAGCGCACCCTATGAAGTCTTCGCCAGCGCTTATGCCAAGCCCGTGGTCATCGCCGGTTTCGAGCCGCTCGATGTGATGCAGGCGATCCTGATGCTGGTCCGGCAGATCAATGAGGGCCGCGCCTGCGTGGAAAACGAATTCACCCGCGCCGTGACGCGCGAGGGCAACCGCAAGGCCCAGGCGTTGATGGCCGAGGTCTTCGAGGTGCGTGAATCCTTCGAATGGCGCGGCTTGGGCGCCGTGCCGCACAGCGCACTGCGCCTGCGCCCGCGCTATACCGCCTTCGATGCCGAATGGAAGTTCGCCATCGACTATGTGGCTGTCCTTGACAACAAGGCCTGCGAGTGCGGCGCCATCCTGCGTGGCGAAAAACAGCCGCAGGATTGCAGGATTTTCGGCACCGTCTGCACCCCGGAAAATCCGGTCGGCTCCTGCATGGTCTCCTCGGAGGGCGCATGCGCCGCGCACTACACTTACGGCCGTTTTCGGGTGGCCGCATGAACGCGGTCAAACCGGGTTACGTGCGCCCGCTCGACCTCAAGCATGGCCGCGTCGATTTGTCGCATGGCAGCGGCGGGCGCGCGATGCTGCAACTGATTGAACAGATGTTTGCCGCCGCCTTCGCCAACGATTATCTGGCGCAGGGCAACGATGGCGCGGTGCTGCCCGCCGTGACCGGCGGCCTGGTGATGGCCACCGATGCCCATGTCGTTTCGCCGCTGTTCTTTCCCGGCGGCGATATCGGTTGCCTTGCGGTGCATGGCACGCTCAACGATGTCGCGGTGATGGGTGCGCGGCCGCTGTGGCTGGCGGCGAGCTTTATCCTTGAGGAAGGTTTTCCGCTTGCCGATTTGCAGCGCATCGTCGATTCGATGGCGGCGGCGGCGCGGGCGGCGGGCGTGCCCATCGTCACCGGCGACACCAAAGTGGTGGAGCAGGGCAAGGCCGATGGGGTATTCATTACCACCACCGGCGTTGGCGAAATGCGCCCCGGCATAGAACTTGGCGGCGCGCGGGCGCGGCCCGGCGATGCCATCCTGATCTCCGGCAGCATCGGCGATCACGGCATGGCGATCATGTCGCAACGCGAGAATCTCGAATTTTCAGCGCCCATTGTTTCCGACGCCGCCGCGCTGCATGGCCTGATTGCCACGCTGCTCGATGCGCTGCCTGCTGCGGCGCTGCGCGTGCTGCGCGACCCGACCCGCGGCGGCCTGGCCACGACGCTGAACGAAATCGCCAGACAGTCGGGTGTCGGCATGCTGCTCGATGAATCGGCGATACCCGTGCATGCTGCGGTGGAGGCGGCCTGCGAACTGCTCGGCCTGGATCCGCTCTATGTCGCCAATGAAGGCAAGCTGGTGGCCATCTGCGCGCCCGAAGCGGCCGCTGCCCTGCTGGCGGCGCTGCGCGCGCATCCGCTGGGTGTTGAGGCGGCGATCATCGGCCGTGTGCAGGCCGATGCGCAGCACTTTGTGCAGATGCAGACGCGCCTGGGCGGCCGGCGCATGGTCGATTGGCTGACCGGCGAGCAGTTGCCGCGGATCTGTTGAAAATGACGTTGGTATCATGAGCAAGATGCTGCCCACAGTCCTGGTGATCGACGACGAAATCCGCTCGCAGGAGGCCTTGCGCCGCACGCTGGAGGAAGACTTCAAGGTCTTCACCGCCAGCGGCGCCGAAGCGGCGCAAGGCATCATGGAACGGGAGCGCGTCGACATCCTGCTCTGCGACCAGCGCATGCCGGGTGTTTCCGGCGTCGAGTTCCTCAAGCTCGCCCGCACGCAGTGGCCCGACACGGTGCGCATCATCATTTCCGGCTATACCGATTCGGAAGACATCATCCGCGGCATCAACGAGGCCGGCATTTACCAATACCTGCTCAAGCCATGGCAGCCGGACCAGCTTCTGCTGACGCTGAAAAATGCCGCAGACATGAACCGCCTGCAACTGGAGAACCAGCGCCTTTCGCTGGAGCTGCGCACCGCCGAGCCGACGCTGAAGCAGCGTGTGGCCAGCAAGCAGGCGCAGGTCAAGGCGAAGTTTTCCATCGACCAGTTGGTGCGCGCGCCCGATAGCCCGCTGAACACCGTTTGCGCGCTGGCCGAACGCATCGCCCCGCATGACATCTCGGTGCTGATCATGGGCGACTCGGGCACCGGCAAGGAATTGCTGGCGCGCGCCATCCACTACTGCAGCGGCCGCGCCGACAATGCCTTCGTGGTCGAGAACTGCGGCGCGCTGCCCGACCAGTTGCTTGAATCCGAGCTGTTCGGCTACAAGCGCGGCGCCTTCACCGGCGCTTATGAAGACCGCATCGGCCTGTTCCAGCAGGCCGATGGCGGCACGCTGCTGCTCGACGAGATTGGCGAGACCTCGCCGGCCTTTCAGGTCAAGCTGTTACGGGCATTGCAGGAGGGTGAGATACGCCCGCTCGGCAGCCCGCGTCCAATCCCGGTGGACGTGCGCGTGATTGCCGCCACCAACCGCGACCTGGAAAAAGAAGTGCGCGCCGGGCGTTTTCGTGGCGACCTTTATTACCGCATCGCGGCGATGACCTTGCACCTGTCGCCGCTGAGCGAGCGGCCGATGGACATTCCGCTGATCGCGCAAGAAATACTCGAACGCGGCATGAAGCGGCTGGGACGGCGGGTCAAGGGCATCAGCCGCGAAGCGATGGCATGCCTGACCGCTTACCGCTGGCCGGGCAATGTGCGCGAGATGCAGAACGAGATTCTGCGCATGCTCGCGCTATGCCAGGGCGAAGATGGCAATCTCTGTCTCGGCGCCGAACTGCTCTCGCCGCGCGTCCTGCATGCTGCCGAAGAACATCAGGAACAGGAACTGGGCCTGCTGGCCGGGCTGGACGGCAGCCTCAAGGAACGCATGGACCAACTGGAAGCGCGCGTCGTCAAGGAAGCCCTGATCCGCCATCGCTGGAACAAGACGCATGCGGCGCTGGAACTGGGATTGTCCCGCGTCGGGCTGCGTTCCAAGCTGGCGCGGTATGGACTGGACAAGGCATGAACCTGCTCTGGCTCCAGTCCGGCGGTTGCGGCGGCTGCACCATGTCGCTGCTCTGCGCCGATACCCGCGACCTGTTCGGTTCGCTGGCCGATGCCGGTATCCATCTGCTGTGGCATCCGGCGCTGTCGGAAGCCACCGGTGCGGAAGCGCTCACGGTATTGCAAGCCTGTGCGGATGGCGCCACGCCGCTGGATATCCTCTGCATCGAAGGTGCATTGTTGCGCGGCCCCAACGGCACCGGATGTTTCCATAGGCTGTCCGGCAGCGGGCTGCCGATGATCGACTGGGTGCGTCGTTTGGCCGGCCGCGCCCGCCACGTGGTCGCCGTGGGCAGTTGTGCAGCCTGGGGTGGTGTCACGTCGGCAGGCGTCAATCCGACCGATGCCTGCGGGCTCCAGTACGATGGCAGTGCACCGGGCGGCCTGCTCGGCAGCGGGTGGCGCGCCGCTTCCGGTTTGCCGGTCATCAACATCGCCGGCTGTCCGACGCATCCGGGCTGGGTGGTCGATACGCTGGCCAGCCTGGCCAGCGAAGGCGCCGAAAGTTTTACGGCAAAGGACATGGATGCACTCGGCCGGCCGCGCCTGTATGCCGACCAGCTGGTGCATACCGGGTGCACGCGCAACGAGTTCTACGAGTTCAAGGCCAGCGCCGAAAAATCTTCCGACCTGGGTTGCCTGATGGAGAACATGGGCTGCAAGGGCACCCAGGCGCATGCCGATTGCAACACGCGCTTGTGGAATGGCGGCGGCTCCTGCCTGCGTGGGGGCTATGCCTGCATCAACTGCACCGAGCCCGGCTTCGAGGAACCCGGCCACCCCTTCGCCCAGACGCCGAAACTGGCGGGCATCCCGATCGGCCTGCCGACCGATATGCCAAAGGCGTGGTTCGTCGCGCTTGCCGCGCTCTCCAAGTCAGCCACGCCGCGCCGGGTGCGGGAGAATGCCACCGCCGACCATCTGGTGGTGACGCCCGCGATCCGCAAACCCGGCTTGAAATGACATGCGGCGCCTGATTGTCGGCCCCTTCAACCGTGTCGAAGGCGATCTCGAAGTGACGCTCGACATCGCCGACGGGGCGGTGCGTGCGGCCTATGTCAATTCGCCGCTCTACCGCGGCTTCGAGCAGATTTTGCAGGGCAAGGCGCCGCTCGATGCGCTGGTGTTCGTGCCGCGCATCTGCGGCATCTGCTCGGTAGCGCAGTCG
>JBAQUE010000232.1:0-4609 GCA_049297315.1 Rugosibacter sp. | reverse complement strand
CGTAAATCCCCCAACAACTAGCAGTCGACCTCCACCTCCGCCCCCGCCCCCACCTAAAAGAAGTAGCTAATCCATCGTTTCTAAGGGGCAAACTACAGTTTTCGCCGTCTCACCAGCGCCGACTTTTTTACCGCCGCGCCTGACCTTACCCCACCCACAACCCCGCCTCCACCTGTCGGGCGCGGCCGAGGGCTTCGAGGGTTGCCAGAATTTCGGGGAGGGCGGATTTCCATTTGCCTTTGCCGGTGAAGTGGGCGGCGATCGCCGTCATGTCGAGCGGGGTGGCGGTGACAGCTAACAGATGGGCGACGGTGGCCATTTGTTCTGGCAAAGTCGCGGGCCAGGGCTGGCGGTCGGCTGGGGTGGATGCGGTGGCTATTTTGGCTGTCGCCGCGTCTTGCGGCGTGGCGGGCAGGGATTGTTGTGCTGGTTGCGCGGCGGGGTTCTGGAAGCTTGGGCGCAGCCAGCGGATCTGGCCTTGGGCTTCTTCGCTGGTGCGTTCGCGGTTGAGGGCGACGAGGCGCTCAAGCAGGGTTTCATCGTTGACGCCGTTGCCAACCAAGTCGCTCCAGCCATAGGCGTCAAGCACGGCGGCGTCGAGGTCGGTGTGCAGGCTGTGGAGCACGGCGACGAGACCTTTGTCGTGGATGACACGCTCTTTGGCGGTCAGCGGGGCGGCGCTCGCCGTATCACCATCCGCTACGGCGAGGAAGGCGTTTTTTGCCTGACCGCCTTGTAGCGCAGTTGCTCCACCAGCACCGACTTTCTGCATGACGTTGTAAAGACTGGTCAGCGTCAGTTCGTTGTGCGTTGCGAGGACGCGCTTCCTGTGGGCGTCGATTTGTTCGGCGAGGTCGCGGATGCGGGCTTGCTGTGCGGGCGTGGCGGCGGGAAAGGGGAAGGTTTCGAAGCAGCGGGATTTGTTGTAACGCGGATCATTGCCAACGCCGAGCCGCCCGCCGGTCGCCAGCGCCCAGACGACATGCACTCGGCTGGACAGGACACCGAGAAAATACGCATCGTCGAGCGCGATGACGATCAGCATGTGATCCGGCGCAATAGTGGCGTCGAGAAACTGAAAGGTGCGATGTTTGGCGGTTTCGACGGTGGCGATATAGCGCGGCAAACCAGCAAGCATGTCGCGCAGATTCGGGCGCGGGCGGCCGAAAAGCCACCAGTTGGTACGGAAGCCAACGTCACGGTTGGCATCCCGCTCTGGCTTCACGCGTTCCAGCACCCATTGAAAGGTCGCGGGCCAACGGCGGCGCACGTCATCGGCCTCGAAACCAAAAAGGTCGATCAGCTTCACATCACGCGGCCGGTCAGTGAGGTCGCGGCCATTGCGATAAGGCTTGAGCGGCGCATCGGCTTCAAGATGCGCCGCTTCTTTGGGTGTAACAATGAAGCCAGAACCAGCTAGCATGTAGCCGTTTGATGACAAACCTTCATTGACTCGCAGAGCATGCACCGCCGCGACATTCGCGCCGACAGAGAGATCAGCATGAATGCTGCCGCTTCGCTCAGTCAGTTCCACTTCCAGCCCTTCGCCATTGCCCTCGCGCTCGGCACTGACGGTGCATAACCTGCCCTCCTCCATGCCTGCGGCGGCGACGGTCATCGCAATGCGCACGGCCGCGCCATCGCTGGTTTCCACCCACGGGTGATCGGGAATCGCAAAGGCGAGATGCAGGCCCTTGTCCAGCGCGGCTTGCACGATGCGGCGGTTGAAGGTCTGGCGCAGGCTATTGGTGGTGATGAAACCAAAGCGCGAAATCTCGCCTTGTGCGACAAGTTGCGCGGCGTGATGCCACCAGAACATGACGAAGTCGGCCGATTCGGGCACGTCGCCCCACACGCTGCGCAGCGCGTCGACGTAACCGTCGCCTAACGCAGCACGGATGTTGCCTTTACCAATAAAAGGCGGATTGCCGACCACCACATCCGCCGTCGGCCATGCGGCGCGGCGCGGGTTGTTGTAGCGTTGCAGCGGCGTGCGCGCCGCTTCGTCCGGCACCTGTTCGCCGGTGACGGGATGGGTCTTGAAGCTGCGGCCATCCCAGCGGCTGACGGGGATGCCCTGCTCATCCAGCACGAAGTCAACACGATCAAAGGCGAGCACGGCATCCGCGCATTGAATGTTCTTGAAGTCCTTGAGAATCGGGCTGGGCGGCAGGCCGCTGCCCTGAGTGCGGAAGTGCCATTGCAGGTAGCCGATCCACAGCACCAGCTCGGCAATCGCGGCGGCGCGCGGGTTGAGTTCGAGGCCGAGGAACTGGTGCGGGTCGACGGTCAGGCCTTCGGCTTCGAGCAGCGATTGCGTCTCGCCCAGGTCGTGCAACTGGTTGAGCACTTCGCCCTCTAAACGCTTCATGTGTTCGAGCGTGACGTAGAGAAAATTGCCACTGCCGCAGGCCGGGTCAAGCACGCGCAGGGCGCACAGGTGGTGATGAAAATTGCGCAGCTCGGCGACGGCTTCTTTGTGGCGCCCGGCGTTGGCGTGCAGCACGGCGGCGGCCTGCACATTGGCCCAGTGGCGGCGCAGCGGCTCGATCACGGTGGGCAGCACGAGGCGCTCGACATAGGCGCGCGGGGTGTAATGCGCGCCGAGGGCGTGGCGCTCCTGCGGGTCGAGCGCGCGCTCCAACAGGGTGCCGAAGATGGCCGGCTCGACTTGCGTCCAGTCGGCTTTGGCGGCTTCGATGAGCAACTGGATGTGCTGTTTGGTGACGGGCAACACCAGCGACCCGGCCTCAGGCGATTTGAACAGCTTGCCATTAAAGCGCGGCAGGGCGGCGCGGATGGCGATGGAAAATTCGCCCTTGTCCATCGCGCGCCACAGCTCGCCGATCATCGGTGCGAACTGCTCGGGCGCTTCTTTCAGGCTTTTCAGCAATTCGGAAAACGCGCCTTTGGGAATCAGCGCGACATCTTCGGCGAACATCGAAAACAGGCAGCGGGTAAGGAATCCGGCGACGGCCTCGGCGGCGTGGCCGGCGCCCTCCAGCGACTTGGCGACTTCGGCCAGATGCGCGGCGATTTCACGTGTGACGCGCGCGGTTTGCCGCGAAGGGTCGAGCGCCAGCGGATCGGTGAATAAGAGACGCAGGCGTTCGCGGATGTCGTCGCGTAAAAAGTCGGCGATGGCGATACGGTGGCTGCGCGGGTCGGGATACGGCGTGTAGGTGGCGCCGGAGCGCGAGAATTCGCTGTACAGCTCGATCACATTGCCGACATCGACGACGACCAGAAACGGCGGCCGCCCTTCGGTGGCGGGCAGGGCGCGGGCGTAATTTTCGGCCTGGGCGCGGGCGCGCAGCAGGGCATCGTCGAAGGTTTGCGCACCGCCCGTCTTGAGTTTTTTGGCCTCCAGCACAAACGCGCCGCGCCGGTAGCAGTCGATGAAGCCCGCCGATTCGCTGCCGTCGCCGTGGCGAAAGGTGACGCGGCGCTCGAACACATAGGCGTTTTCGCCCGCGTCCGCAAAGGCCGGTTGCGGCGGCTCGACGTCGAGCAGGCGGCACAGCTCGGTGACAAAAAGCTGGTAATTGGCGCGCTCGGAACCGCTGGCTTTGGTCCAGCGGACGATGAAGCTTTCGATGGCGGAGGATGTGCTCATGACGGCGGGATTGTAGCGGGTTCCCAAGCTTTCACCCCGCACCCTGACCCTTGCCCGCAAGCGGGGCGAGGGGACGGTATTTTCACGGCCTGCGCTATGATTGCCGCATGATCGATTTACGCATTTTCTTTGGTGTCGGCGGCGTTGCGCCGCACGACACGCCTGCGGCACACCATTGGGCGCATCGCCTGCGCTGGCCGATGACAATGATTGCGCTGCTCGCGCTGCCCGCGCTGTGGTTTGACCTTGCGCCGCCGGAGGCGATCTGGCACCGCGTCGGGCGGGTGCTGGACGGGCTGATCCTGCTGGCCTTTTCCGCCGAGCTGTTGTGGATGATGCATGTGAGCCACCAGCCGCTGCGCTATGCGCTGCGCAACTGGCTGGACCTGGTCATCATCATCGCAGCGGCGGCCAGCCTGTTCGGCATCGAAGAGCAATGGCTGGCGCTGACGCGGATGATGCGCGTGGCGTGGGCTTCGCTGTTGCTGGCGCGCACGCTGGGCACGGCGCGTGAACTGTTCCGCGCGACAGCCACGTTGTGGATACTCGCCACCGGCGCGATTACGCTGGCGCTTTCCGGCGTGGTTTTTTACTGGCTGGAGCCGACGGTGCACAGCTACAGCGAAGGCTTGTGGCTGGCCTTTGTCACCGGGGCAACCGTCGGTTACGGGGATTTCGTGCCGACCACCACGGCCTCGCGCTTCTTTGCGATGTTCACCGTGCTGGTCGGTTTCGGCATGCTGTCGCTGACAACTGCCTCGATTGCCGTGTTCTTCATCGAAGAAGACGAGAAAAAACTGCGCCGCGAGATGCATCACGACATCCGCCTGCTGCGCGAGGACGTCACCGCCCTGCGTGCGGAAATCCGTGATGCGCGCCGCACGCGGTGAAAAGGCAGGGAGAAGGACGAAGGATAAAGAGCCTGTGGCTTTACGTTTACTTACACTTGATTACCCTGCTCACACATTTTCGTTTACTGGCGAGACTATCTTG
>JBAQUE010000231.1:0-7673 GCA_049297315.1 Rugosibacter sp. | reverse complement strand
GCGGACAGGTGTGCGTTGTAATTGCCCACCGCACCATTGAACTTGGCGGTGAGCGACACGGCGGCCACCTTGGCGCGGGCGCGCATCAGGCGCGCGGCGATGTTGGCCATTTCCTTGCCCAGCGTGGTCGGCGTGGCGGGCTGGCCGTGGGTGCGGGCGAGCATGGCCATGTCGGCCAGTTCGTGTGCCAGTTGGCGCAGGCGGGCGATCAGTTGGTCCAGCCCTGGCAGCAGGTTGCCGGTGACGCCTGCTTGCAGCATCAGCGCATGGGCGACGTTGTTGATGTCTTCCGAGGTGCAGCCGAAATGGATGAATTCGCTGACGCGCATGACTTCGGCATTGTTGGCGCAGCGTTCCTTCAGCCAGTATTCCATGGCTTTGACATCATGGTTGGTGCGTGTTTCGATGGCCTTGACAGCTTCGGCATCAGCCACCGAAAAACCGGATGCGAGCTGATCCAGCGCGCTGATTGTGGCGGCCGAGAAGGCCGGGCACTCGGCAATTTCAGGCGCGGCAGCCAGGGCCTTGAGCCATTCGATCTCGACCTTGACGCGAAACTTTATCAGCGCATATTCGGAAAAGTTGGCGCGCAGGCCATCGACTTTTGCCGCATAGCGGCCATCCAGGGGGGAGAGTGCAGTCAGTCCGAAATTCGACATAAGCGTGTCATGTTTGATGGCCGCGCACGGCCGGAGGATAGTAGAAAAATTCTAGCATGTACCCCAAAATGTCCCACTGCTGAATTAACAGCGGCTGGCGATGAAGGCCTTCACTGCGGCCACGTCGGCATCCATCACCGCAACCTGTTGCGGCAGCGCCTCGATGCCTTCCAGCGTCTTGGGACGCAGCGGTTCGCGGCCAAGCGCCTCGCGGATGGTTTCGGCAAACTTCACTGCCTGCGCGGTTTCCAGCACGATCATCGGCAAGTCCGGCACAAGATGTTCGCGCGCCACCTTGACACCATCGGCAGTGTGCGTGTCTATCATCTGCTGGTGACGCTGCCAGACATCCTTGATGGTCGCCAGTCGGTCGGCGTGCGTACTGCGGCCGGAAACAAAACCAAACTTCGGCAATTGCGCCATGAAGGGCGTGGCGCTGAGGTCGAAAGCACCGCCGGCATCGACGGCGCGCCAGAGTTCACCCACGACCGAAGCATCACGTCCCACCAGGTCAAATACAAAGCGTTCGAAATTCGAAGCCTTGGAAATATCCATCGATGGACTGGAGGTCACCAGCGTTTCGGCCGAGGTGCGTGGCCGGTAGATGCCGCTGCGGAAGAATTCGTCGAGCACATCGTTCTCGTTGGTCGCCAGCACCAGGCGGGCAATCGGCAAGCCCATCATCCGCGCGATGTGGCCGGCGCAGATGTTGCCAAAATTGCCCGAGGGCACGCTGAACACGACTTGCTCGTCATTCGAGCGCGTGGCCTCGAAATAGCCCTTGAAGTAATACACGATCTGCGCCGCGACCCGCGCCCAGTTGATTGAATTCACCGCGCCGATCTTGTATCTGGCCTTGAATTCCGCATCGTTCGACACGGCCTTGACGATGTCCTGCGCATCGTCAAACATGCCGCGCACGGCGATGTTGAAGATGTTTGGTTCGTGCAGGGAGTACATTTGCGCGCGCTGGAAGGCGCTCATCCTGCCTTCGGGTGAGAGCATGAAAACGCGCACATTGTGCTTGCCGCGCATCGCGTATTCCGCCGCCGAGCCGGTGTCGCCCGATGTCGCGCCGAGAATGTTGATGGTCTCGCCACGCTTGTCCAGCACATACTCGAACAGGTTGCCGAGCAACTGCATGGCCATGTCCTTGAAGGCCAGCGTTGGTCCGTTGGAGAGTTCCAGCAGGTGAAAGTCCGGCGTCAGCGAGGTCAGCGGCACGATGTCGGCTGCATTGCGGCCGGGGCGGCAATACGGATAGATTTCCGCCGTATAGGTTTTCGCGCAGATGGCGCGCAAATCATCGGCGGGAATGTCGTCAATGAACAGGCTCAGGATGCGGAAGGCAAGCTCAGCATACGGCAGCGAACGCCACTCCGCCAGCCGGTCGGCGACCTGCGGATAATGCTCAGGCAGGTATAGCCCGCCGTCGGGCGCCAGGCCACCGAGCAGGATGTCGGAAAAGGCTTGGTTCGCGGCCAGGCCTCGCGTGGAAATGTATTTCATGGCGGTCAGATGATGGCGAAGATAAAAAGCCGGTGTTACCCGGCTTTTGTTTTTACGGCGAATAAGCGCGCATTTTACACGCTCATTTTTTCAGCAAGTTGCTCCAGTCATACCGCAACCTGATGTCCAGCCCATAACCCGGCGCATCGTTGTCATGACCCCACATGTCGTATTCATAGTATTCCGATTGGTGGGAAGCGGTGCGGCCAACACCGCCGTATTCAAACAGCCAGCCGGATGGGTTCACCGAATAGAAAGTGAACATCTGGTCATTGGCATGTTTGCCCAGCTTGACTGTCACGGGAATTTTCAGGTCACGGACAATGTCATGGGTCATGCCGACATCGTCGATGTTATCCACCGCCAGCATCAGATGATTGACGCGCTTTTCCGCCGGGCCACCCAGGAAAGCAACCGAGTGGTCGCGGTCATTGCAGTGCAGGAAGATGGGTTTCGCGGTAATGCCGATTTGCGGGACGGCCAGATGGTATTCGACAGAACCCCGCATACCCAGCACGTCGGTGTAAAACCGATAGCCCTTCTGGATATCGGTTTGCCGCATGATGAGGTGCCCCAAGCCTTGCTGGCCGGTCATGAAGCGTCCGTGCATGCCACGTCCAGGGTGAAATGGCTTATGGTAATCGATGCGCGGACCATGATAGATTTCCGTCGGGTTGTCGCCCGGGTCGAGGAACTTGACCAGGTCAAGCACGCTGCGCTCCTTGCAATCAGCTTCGCTGCCGCGCTGGAACTTGACCCCGGCAGCGGTCAATTGCCCCAGCATCTGCTCAAACTCTTCCGGTCCGGCAACACGCCAGCCTGTGTAGTCAAGATCATCCGTGCCGCTGTTGTGCACTGTGATGCGATGGTGCTGGTAATCCATCCGGATGTAGAAGCGATCCTTCTCGCCTTCGTCGAAAACCTCCAGCCCCATTACCTTGCTGGCATATTCGCGCCAGGCGTCCATGTTTGAAACGCCGATGCCGATATAGCCCAATTCCGTTACTGCTACCATGTCATCTCCTCCTTGTTATAAGTCATTCAAGACCAGCCGGTACAACAGGCTGGGTCAGCCCAACGCTTCCATGCGCAAGCGGATGATCTTTTTCTTGACCACTGGCAGCTTCTCGATTTTCACGATGGCCGCATCCACATTTTTCTCTATCGTCTTGTGCGTCAGCATGATGATATCCGTTTGTGCTTCTCCTTCATCCGGCTCGCGCTGGATCATGGCCTCGATGGAAATCTGTTGATCCGCGAGGATGCGCGTGATGTCGGCCAGCACGCCGGGCTGGTCTGCCACGCGCAGGCGCAGGTAATAGCTGGTTTCCACTTCCGACAAGGGCAGCACCAGTGTGTCTTGCACCGCGTCGGGTTGAAACGCCAGATGTGGCACGCGGTGTTCGGGGTCGGTGGTGTGCATGCGCGTGATATCGACAAGATCGGCGATCACCGCTGAAGCCGTGGGTTCGGCGCCGGCGCCACGGCCATAGTACAAGGTGGCGCCAACGGCATCGCCCTGCACCAGCACGGCATTCATTACGCCCTCGACATTGGCGATCAGCCGTTTGGCGGGGATCAGCGTCGGATGCACGCGCAGTTCGATGCCCGCTTTTCCATTCAGTTCGCGGCGGCGGGTGATACCCAGCAGCTTGATGCGGTAACCCAGTTGTTCGGCATAGCGGATATCATCGGCTTCAAGCTGGCTGATGCCTTCGATGTGCGCACGGTCAAACTGCATCGGAATGCCGAACGCGAGGGCGGAGAGAATGGTGATCTTGTGCGCCGCATCGACGCCTTCGACATCGAAGGTCGGGTCGGCTTCGGCGTAACCCAGACGTTTCGCGTCTTGCAGAGCATCGGCGAACGACAGGCCCTTGTCGCGCATTTCCGAGAGGATAAAATTGGTGGTGCCGTTGATGATGCCGGCGATCCATTCGATGCGGTTGGCGGTAAGCCCTTCGCGCACGGCTTTGACGATGGGAATGCCACCGGCCACGGCGGCCTCGAAAGCGACGATCACGCCCTTGTCGCGGGCGGCAGCGAAGATTTCGTCGCCATGCATGGCGAGCAGGGCCTTGTTGGCGGTGACCACATGTTTGCCGTGGGCAATCGCCTGCAGCACCAGTTCCTTGGCTACGCCGCAGCCGCCGATCAGCTCGACGACAATATCAATCGCCGGATTGGCCACCACGGCGAAGGCATCATCGGTGACCGCAACTTTACCGCCCGTGACTTGTTCGGCCAGCGCGATATTCTTGTCCGCCACTTGCGTGATGCGGATCGGCCGCCCGGCGCGGCGGGTAATTTCCGCTGCATTGCGGGTGAGCACAGTGAATGCGCCACCGCCGACAGTGCCGATGCCTAACAGGCCGACATTGATGGGTTGCACGGAGGCTTTTGGGTTGGTTGAATTAGTTGCCATAGCGTTTGCGATAGGAATCCAGGAAGCGCGCGATGCGGCCAATGGCCTCGCGCAAATCATCTTCATGTGGCAAAAAGACCAGGCGGAAATGGTCGGGGTGCGGCCAGTTGAAGCCCGTGCCCTGCACCAGCAGCACTTTTTCCGCCACCAGCAGTTCGGAGATGAACGCTTGATCGTCCGTAATCGGATAAATTTTCGGGTCCAGGCGCGGGAACATGTACAGCGAGGCTTGCGGCTTGACGCAACTGACACCCGGAATGGCGGTGATCAATTCATAAGCGATGTCGCGCTGGCGGCGCATGCGTCCGCCGGGCGCGATCAGGTCATCAATGCTTTGGTAGCCGCCCAATGCCGTTTGGATACCCCACTGGCCGGGCGCGTTGGCGCACAGACGCATCGAGGACAGCATATCCAGCCCGACGATGTAATCCTGCGCCGCCCGCTTGTCGCCGGAAACAATCATCCAGCCGGCGCGGTAGCCGCAGGCGCGGTAGTTTTTCGACAGGCTGTTGAAGGTTACGGTCAGCACATCTTCCGACAGCGCGGCGATCGAGGTATGCGTTGCGCCCTCATAGAGCACGCGGTCATAGACCTCGTCGGCATAAATGATCAGGTCGTGCGTGCGGGCGATGTCCACGATTTCCTTGAGCAGATCATCGGGATACAGCGCGCCCGTCGGGTTGTTCGGGTTGATGATGACAATGGCGCGGGTATTGGGTGTGATCTTGGCACGGATGTCGTCCAGGTCTGGCAGCCAGCCGGCGCCCTCGTCGCACAGGTAATGCCGTGGTGTGCCGCCGGACAGGCTGACAGCGGCGGTCCACAGTGGATAATCGGGCGCGGGGATGAGCACCTCGTCGCCGGTGTTGAGCAGGGCGTTCATGGCCATCACGATCAGTTCGGAGGCGCCATTGCCGATGTAGATATCTTCAATCGTCACACCCTTGATATGTTTTTGCTGGGTGTAATGCATCACCGCCTTGCGCGCCGAGAAAATGCCTTTGGAATCGGTATAACCGGCGGCATTCGGCAGGTTGAGAATCATGTCCTGCTGGATTTCTTCCGGCGCGTCGAAGCCGAACGAGGCCAGGTTGCCGATGTTGAGCTTGATGATCTTGTGGCCTTCTTCTTCCATCTGCTTGGCGCGCTCGAGCACGGGCCCGCGGATGTCATAACAGACATTGTTGAGTTTGGCCGATTTTGTTACGGGCTGCATGCGCAACCGTCCTTTCTGCAAAAGTGCCGCTGGGCTAGCCGGCAACAGGAAAACCCCGCATCTTACCGAAGCCCTTGCCGTGCCGCAAATCAAGATTTGGCGTGGCCTTGTACAATGCGGCGCATGATGAACAAGGCCGCCAGCCGATTCCGCTTGATTGCCGCCGCCTCCGCCTGAATGAAACTCCATTCCACGACACCGACAGGTTTGCTGGCCGTGACCGCCTACGACGCAGGCGGTATTGCGGTCGCCGGGCGCCGCTTGTCGCGTAGCTTTATCCTCACCCCGCAACGCCTGATTGAAGACTGGCCGCCGGTCTCGCTGGAGACGCTATCCGAAGCTGACCTGGAAACGCTGGCTACGCTGGATTGTCCGATTGTGCTGCTGGGCACCGGGCTGCGCCAGCGCTTTCCTGCGCCCGCCCTGTTGCGGCCATTGATTGCGCGGCGGATTGGTATTGAGGTCATGGACAGCTTCGCGGCCTGCCGTACTTACAACATCCTGATGGCTGAAGGCCGCGAGGTGGCTGCCGCGCTTATTTTGGAAACCGCATGAATTTTCCTTTACGTCGTACCCACTGGCTGCTGCTATTTGTTTTTGCGGTGGTCTGGTTTGGCAGCCTGGATTATCGCCGCCTGATTGACCCCGATGAGGGACGCTATGCCGAGATTGCCCGCGAAATGGTGGCCAGTGGCGACTGGCTGACGCCGCGCCTGAATGACCTCAAGTATTTCGAAAAGCCGCCCTTGCAATACTGGGCGACAGCGGCGGCTTACGTGGCCTTTGGCGAGCACCAATGGACAGCCCGACTGTGGTCGGCGCTGACTGGATTCCTCGGCATCCTGTTCACCGTTTTTGCGGTGGGCCGGTTGTTCAATCCAGTCACCGGATGGATTGCCGGTGCCGTGCTGGCGAGCAGCCTGTGGTGGAACCTGATCGGGCATGTCAATACGCTGGACATGGGGGTGAGCGCGTTTCTCGCTGCGGCAATTTTTGCGCTCTGCCTGGCGCAGCGTGATGAGGCAACGCCTGCGGAAAGTCGGCGCTGGCAGGACGGCGCCTGGGTCTTGCTGGCGCTGGCGACGCTCTCCAAAGGCTTGATCGGCATCGTGCTGCCGGCGGCGACCGTGGTGATTTATGCCCTGTGGCAGCATGACCTGGGGCTGGTCTTCCGCATCCGTCCCTGGCGCGGGCTGGCGATCCTGTTGCTGATTACCGCGCCGTGGTTCATCGCCGTGTCGCTGGCCAATCCGGAATTCGCCTGGTTCTTTTTTGTGCATGAGCATCTCCAGCGCTTCCTCACCAAGGTGCATGACCGCTACGAACCGATGTGGTATTTCATTCCGGTACTGCTGCTCGGCATGTTGCCCTGGCTTGGCGCGCTATGGCCGGGCATCAAAGCCGGCTTAAGCGAAGACGCCAGCAAACGTTTCCAGCCGCAGCGTTTTCTGCTGGTCTGGATCGTGCTGGTTTTCGGGTTTTTCTCCATTTCGGATTCCAAGCTGCCGTCCTACATCCTGCCCATTTTCCCCGCGCTGGCGGCGCTGGTCGCCTTGTGCCTGAATACACCCTTGTCCTCGCGCCTGACCAGTCATGCGGTGCTGGCCGCAAGCATTGGCCTGGTGGGGCTGGCGTGTGCGCCTTTGGTCGTGCATCGCGCCGCCTCGCCGGAAATGGCGGTGGGTTATCACCAGTATCTGCCCTGGCTATATGTGGCGGCCAGCGTGTTTTTGGTCGGCGGGGTCGGTGCATTTTTTCTTGCGCGTCGTCGTCCTCTGGGCGCGATCACGGTTTTGGCGGCAACAAGTTTTTGCGGCGGACAGGCCATACTCCTCGGCCACGACTCATTTGGTGCGGTCAAGTC
>JBAQUE010000230.1:0-11852 GCA_049297315.1 Rugosibacter sp. | reverse complement strand
CACCGTGACCCACTTCCATTCGGTGCAATGGTCAATATCCGTCTGCGCGCCTTCGCGGCCCATGCCGGAATCGCCGACGCCGCCGAAGGGCACATGCGGTTCGTCGTGCAATGTCGGCGCGTTGATGTGCACCATGCCGGCATGGATGCCTTGCGACAGGCGCATCGCTTCAGCGAGGTTTTGCGTGTAGATGGCGGCCGAGAGGCCGTAATAGGTGTCGTTGGCAATCGCCAGCGCCGCATCGGCAGAGCCGACTTTATACACTGCGGTCACCGGGCCGAAGGTCTCTTCCTGGTAGCACACCATGTTGGCATTCACGCCAGTCAGGATGGTCGGCAGGCAGCGGTTGCCTTCCCAGGTGCCGCCAATTTCGATCTTGGCGCCATGCGCGACGGCGTCTTCAATGTGGTGCCGGATGCGCTCGCGCTGGCGCCCTGAAATGATCGGCCCAACCATGGTCTGCGGACTGCGCAGGTCACCGTGGCCAATCGCTGCCGCTGCGGCCTTGTAGCGCTCGAGGAACGCGTCATAAATCGGCGCTTCAACCAGGATGCGGCTGGAGGCCATGCACGCCTGACCCTGGAACAGGAACATGCCGAACACCGCGCCTTGCACGGCGGCATCCAGATCGGCATCCTTGAGGATGATCAGCGGGTTCTTGCCGCCGAGTTCAAGCAGCGCACGCTTCATGTGCTGGCCGCAGAGGCCGGACAAATGCCGCCCGACCCGTGTCGAGCCGGTGAAATTCACGCCCTTGACGCGAAAATGCCGCACCAGATGGTCGCCGATTTCGTGCCCGTAACCGGTCAGCACATTGAACGATCCCGCCGGGAAACCGGCATCGCGGAACAGTTCGGCGACCAGAATCGCCAGCGCCGGCGCTTCTTCCGAAGCCAGCAGCACTACCGTGTTGCCGGTCGCCAGCGGGCCGGTGCATTGCTTCATCGCCTTGATCAGCGGCACATTGAATGGCGTGATGCAGGCGAATACACCGAGCGGCTCGCGCACGCTCATGCTGAAACGCCCCGGCGCATCCGAAGGCAAGGTCTGCCCGGCAATGCGGCGCGGAATACCGGCGGCCGTGCGCAAATGGGCAATGGCGTACTTGACCTCGAAATGCGCCTTGAGCATTGGCGAGCCGATCTCGTCGATCAGCACATTGACAAAATCTTCCGTGCGCTGCTCCAGCAGGTCGGCCGCCTTGCTCAACCAGCCCTCGCGCTGGCCCGGCCCGGTGGCGCGATATGTGGCAAAGGCCGCATGCGCGGCCTCTACCGCCAGTTTGACGTCTTCCTCGGAAGCGCGCGCCGCTTCGGCATATGGGCTGTCATCCACCGGCGTGCAGTCGACAAAGACCGCGTTGTTTTGCGCCGGACGGAATTCACCGCCGATCCACAGGTTAAGTTTTTTCATCAAATGGCTTCCCGTTTATTTGGTGGGCGGAACTGCGGGATGCGGGCCAGCCGCCAGATAGTCGGCCAGCAGTTTTATCTGATCATCACTGATTTCGCTCGGCCGGAAACCCGGCATCAGGCCACGGCCGAAACGCACCATGACACGTACATACTCGGGTGCCAGGTTGTCACGATCCGCCAGCGCGGCTTTTTCCGGGCCATAGCGATATGCCAGGTTCTGCGTGCCCGGATGACCAACGCCCCGGTCGTGGCAGGCAATGCAGTAATGTTCGTAAATGGCGGCGCCCGTTACGTCTGCATAAGCCGCATGCGCCGTCCCGCCAGCGCCGACTATTGCGCCGGCCACAGCCAGCGCAGCCAGCGGTTTCTTGCCACACATGGATTCCAGTGCCGAACGTACGCTCATCATGCTTTCCCCTTGCGCATTGACTTGGGCCATATACCCATTTTGCCCGGTGACAGGATGCCTAATGGATCGGCCTTGTCCTTGATCTTTTCGCGCAGGCGCAGCAAGGCATGATCATTCCAGTTGTAGGTCGCCGCAATCCTGTCCATGAAATCCAGGTGCGTGCGGTATTCACCATAACCTGCGTCAGCGGCGACTTCGACCAGTTCGAGAAACAGCTTGTATGCCCGGGCCTTCTGCTCCGGATCGTTGCGGTCGAAAATCGTCGTGTAAATATGGTGCATGTCGCGCCAGCCTGTCGCAAATTCCCCGATGTAGTCAAAGCCTGCCTTGTTGCAGCGGTCGCGGATCAACTCATACTGCTTGATCGCATCAACGCCAGTCACCGGCGAGATCGGCGAAAAGTCCACATGCGCCCCATTGGGTATCCAGTTCGACATGCTGTATTCGGTCATGTTGGGAATACCGGCGCCGAGTTTCTTGCGGTAACTCCATGCCGCGTCGTTCTTGTGCCGGTCAGCGTCGAAATAGACTTTCGCGCCGGGAATTTTGGCGAAGGCATCATGGATCACTTCCCAGTTGTTGTCCATGATCGGTGGCGGGCCATACAGCGAACCATAGAAATTCCATTCGCCAATCCGCAAATCCTTGGCGATTTTTTTGCGCACGCTGTCGGGAATCGCGCCCTTGCCGGTGTAGTAATCACGCCGCGAGATTTGTACGGTCGCCTCCCAGATCAACCCCACCGTAAATGCCGCCGCCGGGATCAGCATGTTCACCTTGAGTGGGCGCAGAGCCTCGGTAATCGCATGCAAATCATCTTCACGTTCAAAGGTGATCATGTAAGGGCGGTAGCCTGGCGGCTCCTGCATCAGCCAGACCCCCATCTTGGTCACCACGCCAAAATTCGATTGCGTAAACAGGCCATCCACCCAGGGGCCAAAACCGTATTTGTACAGGTGGGTCGTCTGGCTGCCCGGCAGTGCGCCCATGCCGGTCTGCACCAGCGTGCCATCGGCCAGCATGACTTCCATGCCGCATTGCATCGTCATATGGTCGCCATAAGGTGTGTAGCCCACACCATGCTCCAGCGTATTGGGCAGCACGCCACCCCAGCCGGGCGCCGCGCAATCGATCCACAGCTTGCTGCCGATTTTTTGCATATGCCGATACAGGTCGAAATAGCTCACCCCCGGCTCGACCACGGCATAGCCGTGTTTTTCGTTGACCTCCAGAATCCGGTTCATGCGCTTGAGGTCGAGCACGATGTATCCGGCCTTGCGCGGCGCGGGGCCGCCATAGGCGAAATTCTTGCCGGTTGAGATGGTCCATAGCGGCGCCTTGTAATGCCGCGCGACTTCAAGTATCCGCTGCAACTCCTCGGTATTGGCTGGCGCCACGGCCGCCGATGGCTGGTGCATCTCGTCTGGCGTCGTCTGGTAGGCATCGATGTAGGCGGGCAAGTCCCACTGCGTATCGGTAAATACATACGCCTTGCCGACAACCTTTTGCAAATCCGCGACCAGGGCGGCAAAATGTTCGCGGGTTATCCCCGGGGGCAGAACAGGTTTCATCAGGCAACTCCTCTCGGCCAGGCCAGCAGGGAAACCAGGTCATCACCCGGCCAGGCATGTGATTGCAGGTCTAGTGTTTGGCGTTCGGCATTCGCCGCCAGTTCGCCATGCCCCATGGAAGCCAGGACAACCGCATACTGCGCCGGATCGCTGACGCGATCAATCCAGCTCGCCAGCTTATTCATCGGCGCATCCAGCCCGTTAAACGTGTGGCGCATGGCGCCGCTTTCAACATGGTGATGCCGGCCTTCCAGCACCACGCGCCAGGCCGGCTCCAGCACATTGCGCACCGCAAAAACCGTGGCCGGACGGCCCAGCACGGCCAACGCGCGGCCATTTGCCGCCGCCAGCGCATCCAGCATCGCATGCCAGCCCGCCGCATCGTCCAGCGTCAAGGTTTGATAGGCCAGGCCAAGGCGGCGCACATCTGCCGCCATGCCGGCGCCCATCGTGGCGTCGGCTTCAAACAGGCACAGGCTGCCTTCTGCCGCTGACTGACTAGCTGCCAGCGCATCAGTCGCCATGCCCAGTGAAGTCAGCAACGGCAACGCCACACTCCCGCGCACCGTCGCCTGCAGAAACGCCCGCCGTGAAGACAGATTCGTGTTCATTAGTTTGCCCTCTCCCCTAAATTCGTGATCAGAAACATGACAACTCTGCTGGTTGCCTCACCGGGTTGTTCAACCCATAACGTTACGTAAAAAATCAGGCCGGGATCAAGCCCTCTGCCTTGAGTGTCGCCTGCACGGCAGGGCGCATGAACATGCGGCCGTGATATTCCTTGAGCACCGGCCATTTGGCGATATCAATACCCACATACTGCCCCCAGCCCAGGATAGTAAACAGATAGGCATCCGCCACACTGAATTCATTGCCCAGCAAAAAGCTTTTGCCGGCCAGTTGTTGCGCAACATACGCCAGGCGGTTGCCGAGCACGGTGCGCAGCGATTCCTTCAGGCTATCCGGGCTCGCCGGATTGAACAAGGCGCCAAACCCCTTGTGCAGTTCAGCGCTCAAATAATTCAGCCACTCCTGCAAACGGTAACGCTCCATCGCGCCATTGGCGGGCGCCAGTTTTTTTGCCGGCGCCAAGTCGGCCAGGTACTGGACTATCGCCGGGCCTTCAGTCAGCAACTCGCCGTTGTCCAGCACCAGGGCGGGTACACAACCCTTGGGCGTAACCGCGTTGTAATCCTTGCCGGAGGCCGTCTTCTTGGTCTGCAAATCGACGGCTTCGGCCTCATGGGCAAGACCCAGCTCATTCAACACAATATGCGGGGAAAGCGAGCAAGCGCCCGGTGCGTAGTAAAGCTTCATCAAAATCTCCTTATGTCTCTTTATTTCTCTTTATTTCTTATAGCTGCTGGAATTCGCCTCACCAGGCCAGTTTGTGCAAATCAGGACTCCAGGAAGAAATCTGTCACCAGGCGGCCAAATCGCCCAGCATGCTCAATCTGAGTCCAGTGTCCGCAGCGCCCGAAGACATGCAACTGCGCCCTGGGGATCAGCTCAAACAACTTTTGTGAAGCCGACAGCGGGATAACTTTATCCTCGCGGCCATGGATCAGCAAGGTCTCATGCGGCAAGGCGCGGATGTCTTCCTCACGGCTGGCCAGCGCATCGACCCAGCGCTGGCGTGGCGCAGGGAACATGCTGGCAAACGACTCCTGATAGCCGGGACGTATGCTGGCCTCATAGCGTAATTTTGCCAACTCGTCGCTGACCAGATTTCTATCAAACGCAAACACATCCATGATTTTGCGCATATTTTCGAATGAGGGGGTGTAGCCCCACACAGCATCGAGCCCTTCAGTCAGCGGGAATGAAGTGCCCGCCGCGCCCATCAGCACCATACGCTTGACGCGCTCAGGCGCGCGGATGGCCAGCGCCAGCGCCAGGCCACCGCCGAATGAATTGCCGACAATGTGCGTACTTTCGATCTTCAGCGCATCCAGCAAACCCAGCGCATGATCCACCCAGTTCGACATCGAATACTGCGCGCCGGGCGGACGTTCGGTGTAACCAAAACCCGCCATGTCCGGCGCGATGACACGAAAATTCTTGGCCAGCACCGGCATGGTCAGGCGCCAGTTGGCAAATGCGGTAACGCCAGGACCGGAGCCGTGAATCATCAATACCGGCTCACCGCTGCCCTGGTCGTGATAATTCGTTGAAATGCCATTGGCGACTATGGATAAACCAATTTCGGGATTGCTGCTCACATCTTCTCCTTTGATGACCGGTTATTCAGGAAATTTTTCGAATTCTGCGCAAAGGCGCATTCTTGCACAAAAAAACAGGCACGCGGACGGCGCTTACCTGCCAAGCGTTTGTTCTTGCCGGGGCACAGGGCCAAAGCCATGGGCGCGCATGGCGGCCAGTATAATCGGTGGACTATCCATATCAGGCAACAAACAGGCCAGCCGCTTGCGCCTGCTACTGCCACCCATGCACAACACATGACATCCAGCCCTGTACCGGGTTTTTCTGCCACGCCGCATACCAGCCGCGAGCTGTATCTCCGCCTGCTGGGTTATGTGCGGCCCTATTGGCGCACTTTTGCGCTGGCCATAGTCTTCATGGCGGTCTCTGCGGCTACCGAACCGATTTTCCCCGCCTTGATGAAGCCCCTGCTGGATGACGGCTTCAGCCGCCAGGGCGCGGAAGGCGTCGTATATGGACCCTGGGTTTTCCCGCTGATCATCATCGGCGTATTTTTGCTGCGCGGCGGGTTCGGCTTTCTGGCCGATTATGCGTTGTCATGGGTTTCCAACAAGGTGGTGCTGGACCTGCGCAAGGACATGTTCAAGCGCCTGGTGCAACTGCCGACCAATTTCTTCGATAACCAGTCTTCCGGCGCCGTGATGTCACGCATCGCCTATGACGTCACCGGCGTGACGGGCGCCGCCACCGGTGTGCTGACCATCCTGATCAAGGACACGCTGGCCGTCGTCGGCCTGCTAATCTGGATGTTTTACCTGAACTGGAAACTGAGCCTGATCGCCTTGGCCATGATTCCCTGCATTGCGCTGGCGGTGCGCGCCTTCAGTTATCGCCTGCGCGAAACCAGCCGCGCCGTGCAACGGGCGATGGGCGAGATCATGCATGTGCTGGAAGAAAGCATCGAAGCGCATAAAGTCGTCAAAATTTTTGGCGGCCAGGTCTACGAAGGCCAGCGCTTCGCCACGGCCAGCGGCAAGCAGCGCAGCCAGGCCATGCGCCAGACCATCGCGGCAGCGGCGCTGGGGCCGATTGTGCAGTTCTTCGCGGCGATCTCGATGGCCGTCATCATTACGGTGGCCATCCAGCAATCGATTTCCAGCGGCGCCACCGTGGGCGGTTTCGTTTCTTTCATTACCGCGATGCTGATGCTGCTGGCGCCGCTCAAGCGGCTGACCGACATCAATGCCCCGTTGCAACGCGGGCTGGCGGCGGCCGAGAGCGTGTTCACCCTGATTGATGAAACGCCGGAAGACGATTTCGGCAGCGGTGATCTGGGCCGCGCCCATGGCGATGTCGAATTTCGCCATGTGCACCTGACTTATCCGGATGCCTCCCGCGAGGCGTTGACGGGCATTAATCTGCTGCTGCCTGCCGGAAAAACCGTGGCCCTGGTGGGTACTTCCGGCAGCGGCAAAACCAGCCTGGCGAATTTGCTGCCGCGCTTTTATCACCCGACATCCGGAGAAATCCTGATTGACGGGCAATCCATCGAAACCCTGACCCTGGCTTCGCTGCGCGCCAACATTGCCCTGGTCTCGCAGGATGTCGTGCTGTTCAATGATTCGGTCGCCGCCAACATTGCTTACGGCCTCAAGGGCGTCACGCGTGAAACGCTGGAAGATGCGGCACGCGCGGCGCACGCACTGGAATTCATCGAACAGATGCCGCAGGGTTTCGAGACGCTGATCGGCGAAAACGGCGTCAAGCTTTCCGGCGGGCAGCGCCAGCGCCTGGCGATTGCGCGCGCGATCCTGAAAAACGCCCCCATCCTGATTCTCGACGAAGCGACATCGGCGCTGGATACGGAATCCGAACGCCATGTGCAGGCGGCATTGAATGTGCTGATGCAGAACCGCACCACGCTGGTGGTGGCCCATCGCTTGTCCACCATCGAACATGCCGACCGCATCGTGGTGCTGGAAACAGGGCGCATCATCGAGGCCGGCAGCCATGCCGAATTGCTGGCGAAAAATGGAGCGTATGCAAACTTTTACCATTTGCAGCGCTCCAGCGAAGCGCAGCGCGCCGCGTGAAACCGACCATCCTGCATACTGAGTCGTCGCTTGGCTGGGGCGGCCAGGAAAACCGCACGCTGAACGAACTGACTGAGCTGCAAGCGCGTGGCTACACCCCGCTGCTGGCCTGCCCACCGCAGGCGAAGCTGGGCGCCAGGGCGCGCGAAACCGGCTGCGAAGTCATCGACATTGCGATGCGTGGCGCGCTCGACCTGTCGGCATTCTGGGCGCTGCGCCGGCTGATGGCGAAGCGCAAAATCGATATTGTGAATACCCACAGTGGACGCGATACGCAACTCGCGGGCATGGCCGCGCGCAGCCTCGGCCGCCAGCGGCCACGCATCGTACGCACCCGTCACCTGGCGCTGCCGATTTCCTCGCGTTTCAGCTATGTCACGCTGCCCGACCATGTGGTGACCGTGAGCCGTTTTGTCGCCAGTTATCTGATTTCAGCCGGGGTGCCCGCAGAACGCATCACCGCCGTGCCGACAGGCATCGACCTCGCGCGTTACCAGACGGCAACGCCGGGCAGCCTGCGCGCCGAGCTGGGTCTAGCTGACACGACACCACTCATTGGCACAGTCGCCATTTTGCGGCGCAAGAAAGGCCATGCCGAACTGCTTGAAGCCGTACCGCAAGTGCTGGAGAACTTTCCCGCCGCGCAATTCGTGTTTGCCGGCGATGGCCCGCAATTCGATAACCTGACGCAACGTATCAACGAACTTGGCCTGGCCAGCAATGTGCACCTGCTCGGCCTGCGCCGCGATGTGGTCAACGTGCTCGCCTCGCTCGACCTCTTCGTCCTGCCCACGCATCAGGAAGCACTGGGCACGGCCTTCATCGAAGCCGCCGCGATGGGCGTGCCGGCCATCGCCAGCCGTGTTGATGGCGTGCCGGAAGTCGTTCGCGATGGCGAAACCGGCCTGCTGGTGCCGGTGGGCGACAGCGCGGCGATTGCCGCGCGCATCATCCGCCTGCTTGCCGATGCGCCGTTGCGCCGCACGATGGGTACTACGGCGCGCGCCTGGGTAGAGGCGCATTACTCGCGCCAGGTGATGGTGGATGGCATGCTGGCGGTGTATGCAAAACTGCTTGCAGCGAAGGAGGGCCAATGAAGCTGGCGCATGCCGCGCCGGTGTTGATGTACCACCACGTCAGCCCCGCTCCCGGCCTGGTGACCGTTTCACCCGCTACATTCCGCGCCCAGATGGCCTGGCTGGCGGCGCATGGCTACCGCAGCGCGGGCACACAGGAACTGGCCGCCTTTCTTGCCGGCGCGCCGCTGCCGGACAAATCCGTCGTGATCACTTTTGATGATGGCTACCTGGACAATTACCTGTATGCGCATCCGGTGTTGCAGGAGTTCGGCTTTCGCGCGGTGCTGTTCCTGATTACCGGCTGGTTGGGCGAAGGGGCACCGCGCTTACCCGTAAAAGTCGGCGATGGTGATACGGCGACAGCGGCTGCACCGGCCATTTATTCGCACCGCGCCTGCATGGAAAAGGTCGCCGCCGGACAGGCAGATGAAGTCATGCTGCGCTGGAGCGAGGTCGCGGCAATGCAGGCGGCCGGGACGTTTGAATTCCATTCGCATACGCACAGCCATAGCCGCTGGGATCGGCTGGTCAACGATCCGCATGAACGCCGTTTGCGGCTGGCGGATGACCTGGCCGCTTCCCGCGCGGCATTGCGAGCGCATCTCGGCGGAGTGTCCGGCCATCTGTGCTGGCCGCAAGGCTACTTTGACGCGGATTATCAGGCGGTCGCGCAGGCTGCCGGTTTCAGCCATCTCTACACGACTGAAAAAGGCACCTGCACTGGCGCCACGCTCACCAACCGGATTCCCCGCGTGGTCGTCAAGGACCGCGCCGATGGCTGGTTTGGCCGCCGCCTGTGGCTGTACCGGCATCCGGCGCTAACCCGCGCCTATCTCGGTCTGCGCGGCGATGAACGGGTAGCCGCAACCTGAAGCAGCGTTACTTCACGTCGCGCGCGCCAAACCGCCTTCGACCAGGATGTCCTGGCCGGTGATATAGCCGCCGCCCGCAGAGAGCAGGAAAGCCACCGTCTCGGCGATTTCCCCGACACGGCCGGCGCGCGCCATGGGAATGACGGCGCGCATTTTTTCGTCCAGCGGATAACTGTCGATGAACCCCGGCAGCACATTATTCATGCGGATGTTGGCCGCCGCATAACGTGTGGCATACAGCTTGGTGAAGCTCGACAAGGCGGCGCGGATGGCCGACGACAGCGGATATTCCAGCGTCGGCTCACGCGCGCCATAGGTGGAAATATTCACCATCGCGCCCTGCCCCTGACGTTCAAAAACCGGCGTGACCAGCCGCGACATGCGCACCACATTCAACAGCAGCAAGTCCAGCGCCGCATGCCAGTCGGCATCGCTCAATGCCAGCAGTTCGCCACGCGCGGAATGCCCGGTGTTGTTGACCACCGCATCTATCCGGCCATAGCTCGTCAAGGCCAGGTCAACCAGACGCGCCAGGTCGGCTGGTTCGGCAACCGACCCCTGCAAACCAACGCCGCCCAGCTCGGTGGCGAGGCGCATCGCGCCGTCAGAGCGCGACATCAGCACCGGCCGATAACCCTGCGCGGCCAGGGTGCGCGCGCAGGCGGCACCCATGCCTTGCGAGGCGGCGGTCACGATGGCAACTTTGACTTGTTCACTCATAGCTCATCTCCCGCAGGTTGCAACCCGGATTCCAACTTCACGCAGGCAGTTGCAAGGATTTGTACTGGAGGAATTCCTCCATGCCATAGCGGCCCATTTCACGCCCGAGGCCAGACTGCTTATAGCCGCCGAATGGCGCCTCGATATTGAATGCGCCGCCATTGATTTCCACCTGGCCCGTCTGCAAACGGCCGGCGACGCGCAATGCACGTTGCCTATCCGCCGACCACACCGCGCCCGAGAGGCCATAGGCGGTGTTGTTGGCGATCGCAATCGCATCTTCCTCGTCGCGGCTGGTGATGATGCTCAGCACCGGGCCGAAAATTTCCTCTTGGGCAATCGTGCTGTCCGGCGCTACGCGGCCAAACACCGTGGGTTGCACATAGCAGCCCCGTGACAAGCCTGACGGACGCTCAGGGCCGCCAGCCAGCAACTCGGCGCCTTCTTCAATGCCCTTGCGTATCATGCCCACCACGCGGTCGCGCTGCACGGCTGACACCAGCGGCCCGAGCTTGGAGCCTTCGTCGAACGGGTCGCCGACCGTAAACCGCGCAGCGGTCTGTTTGGCGATTTCGGCGGCTTCCGCATAGCGCGCCTCGGGCACAATCAGCCGCGTCAGCGCCAGGCAGGTTTGCCCGGAATTCAGAAAACAGGAATTCACCGTGGCGCGCACGGCGGCTTCCAGGTCCGCATCATCCAGCACGACGGCGGCCGACTTGCCGCCCAGTTCCAGCGTCACCCGCTTGATGCTGTGCGCGGCCAGCTCGCCGATGCGCGCACCGGCGCGCGTGGAGCCCGTCATCGACACCACATTCACATCAGGATGCACCACCAGCGCTTCACCCGCCGTGTGGCCATAGCCGGTAATCAGATTGACAACGCCAGCGGGCAAACCTGCCGCTTCGATAATCTCCGCCAGCACGAAGGCCGCCAGCGGCGCAACTTCCGATGGTTTCCACACCACGGTGCAACCTGTCGCCAGCGCCGGGCCGAGCTTGGTGGCGATCTGGAACAGCGGGTAATTCCACGGCGTGATGCAGGCCGCCACACCGATAGGCTCGCGCAGCACCAGCGAATTGCCAACCTGCTCGGAGTAACTGAAATCACGGGCATGGCGCGCGCACACGTCAAGAATCCCGATCGGCAAACCAACCTGCATGCGGCGGCCCATCTTGCGCGGCATGCCGATGTCGGTGGCGACGATGTCGGTCAATTCATCCGTGCGCGCCTTGAGCCCGGCGGAAATTTTTTCGATAAAGCCAGCGCGTTCCGCCGGTGGCGTATGGCGCCAGGCCTCCTGCGCCGCACGCGCGGCGCTGACCGCGCTATCGACATCCGCCGCATTCGCGTCGGGCACTGTGCCCAGCGACTCATCGGTCGCCGGGTTGAACATCTCAATGCGGGCAGATGACTTGGGAGCAACCCATTGCCCATTGATGAAAAACTTGTCTTTGGTATGCATGATATTTGCGGGGCTTTCCCGGCTGCAGGATTAAGGACGCACCTTGATCAACCGCGAAGGGTTATAGG
>JBAQUE010000229.1:0-14872 GCA_049297315.1 Rugosibacter sp. | reverse complement strand
CCAGGTCCGTCTTCAGGTCGCAACCAACGACTTTGGCGCCTTCGCGGGCAAAGGCCAGCGCCGCAGCGCGTCCTTGTCCATCCGCCGTTCCGGTGATCAATGCGATCTTGCCTTGTAATCTGCCCATGAAACCACTCCTCCTGTGTCCTTGTGTTTTTATGCTGGCGAACTACTATGGCTCGCCAGCCTCCAAAAAAACTACTGTTGCAACTTATGCCTGATAGGGGGTGACTACCCGATCATCCATGTCCATGTCTTCAAAGCCCCAGACATTGGGCTCATCAGGCGCATGAAACAACTCCAGCGCCGGGGCGATTGCCATGAAGGCCTTGGCTAGCTTCACCAAGCGCAACTGCTGCGGATCAAGCTGCTTTTCGTTAGCAGGAAAATCCAGCAAATAGGTCATGATGTTATCCATTTGCGGGCCAACATCATCATAGAAGGCCTGCAACTCAGGCATACTGCTATTGACCCGGGCACGCACGCGTTCCTTGGTTGTCGGCAAGGCAAACTTTAGATGACCGACAAGGCCGGAAAACTGCTGCGGTAATAAATCGTTTGTCGCACTATTCATTTTAAATAACCTTCCTTATTTAAGGGTATCAGCACTTGGCCCATTACCAGCCGCTACCGACTTGCTCGGCAAGCGTCTTGTACGCAGAGCGAACCATGGTTTCCATCTCACCAAGAATTTGATGGTCTTTGCTCCTGGCGTTCAGGTTGCTTTGCACCCAATTCAAATTTTGCAGGTCTTCACGCACGACATCACGCAGATAATTGCGGTTGTATTCGACTGCAACTTCTTCTGCGGCATTTCGCGGGGCACGCATGTAGATTTCAAATTCCCAACGCGTGCGGTCATGACTCAACGGCCAGTAGTTTTGTGACACAAAGAAACCTTGCAGTGCCTGAAAATTGGCCATCGGGAAAACGATCAGGATATCGCTTAACCAATCCGGCTTCTTTTTTGGGTTGATCTGTGGCGGTGTTTCAACTTTCTTGGTGCGGTCGCCAGCCAGGGTTTGACCACCGCTGAACTTGCCCACCAACATTTCAGCCAGCGCCGGCGTATGCAGTTCAACGCTGGAGGTGACCGAGATCGTGCGATGCGGGCCAAATTCGCGGAAGGCATCGATATTGCCATTGGGGAATTCGCGGCTGGTGACTACATTACTGGCCGAAGCAGCATGCACGGTGGAGAAATGGTAAGACTCGACAAAAGCGTCCAGAAACACCTTCCAGTTTGCATTCACGACCGAGGTCAGCTTGCCAACCCGGGTAAATTGAGTGAAAAATCCGCTGTAGCCGTTGTAGATTTCCTCGCCCAGATATTCGCGCAACGTCTTCGCGGGCTTGGGATCGACATTGACGAAAATGAAACCTTCCCATGAATCGCAGGCCACTTCGGCGAGCCCATTGTCGGCTTTTGACAGGCCGGGGAACAGATGCTCATCGGGGATCGCCATCAATTTTCCATCCAGGCCATAGGCCCAGCTGTGGAAACGGCACTTGAAGCCGCTTGTATTGCCTTCCGGCACATAGGCGATCCGGTTGTTGCGGTGTGAGCAATTGTTGTGGAACGCTCGAATACGTTTGTCACGGCCGCGCACAACAATGACCGAGGTATCACAAGACTCAATCTCTTTGACGAAATAATCGCCCACATTGGGGATCAACTCTTCGTTGCCGACACGCAGCCAGGATTTTTTGAAAACACGCTCTTTTTCAAGCTGATGGTATTCCGCGGTGAAAAAGTCCTTGGTCGGCATCAAGCCATTGCCACGTTCAGCAGTCAAATTACGGCTTTCCGGTGCGTTCATGAACATCTCCTTAAAAGTTTTATTTTTTATAAAATTCGGCAAGGGCAAACGCTCGCCACTAGCTCTAACTAGCATCACTTCTATTTTTTTACCGTTGCTTTGCAACGGCCGTATTTATCACGGATTAGTTTTCTGTTTAGTGTACTTGGCTTTGCAAATAAGTCAAGATTGGCGCAATCTGCCGCTGGCTACCGCTGCGCAGCAACCGCAAGATGCCACTTTCACCCGCATCACGCCAACACCGGCAGCCCTGCCTCGCCATTCATTTTGATGCACTTTTCAGTGATTAAAAGCAATACCTTACGCCACTACCAACAACTGCCGCAAGACGAAAGGCAAAATGCCGCCATGCTGGTAGTAATCGACTTCAACCGGCGTATCGATGCGCAGACGTAATGTTGCCCGGCTCGTTGTGCCATCTGTCCGGCGGATGACCAGGGTCACTTCCTGTTGTGGCCGGATGCTGTCCAGTCCCTCCAGATCGAACAGTTCGTTGCCGGTTATCCCCAGCGAGGCAGCGGAATCCGCACCCGCAAACTGGAGTGGCAAGACGCCCATGCCGACCAGGTTGCCGCGATGGATGCGCTCGAAGCTGCGGGCGATGACAGCCTTCACGCCGAGCAGTTGCGTGCCCTTGGCCGCCCAGTCACGGGAGGAGCCGGTGCCGTACTCTTCGCCCCCAAAGACGATGCTGGGCACGCCGTCCGCCATATAGCGCGTGGCGGCGTCAAAAATGGAAGTTTGTTCACCGGAGGGTTGATGCAGCGTCAGGCCGCCTTCCACGCCTGAGCCATCGGCCCTGGGCGGCAGCATCAGGTTTTTGATGCGCACATTGGCAAAGGTGCCGCGCACCATCACATCGTGGTTGCCGCGCCGCGAACCATACGAATTAAAGTCGGCGCTGGCGACACGGCGCGCCTGTAGCCATTTGCCCGCCGGCGAGGCCGCGCTGATCGAGCCGGCAGGCGAGATGTGGTCGGTCGTCACCGAATCGCCGAAAATGGCCAGCGCGCGGGCGTTACGCAACGCCGTTGGCGCCGATGGCGTCATGCTGAAAGCGGCAAAAAATGGCGGCCTGGCGATGTAGGTCGATTCCGGCCAGGCATACACCTGCCCGGTGCTGGAGGGAATCGCATTCCATAAATCATGGTCTTTGGTCAGGTCGGCATACAGCCGGCGGAAGGTGGCCGGATTCATCGCCGTCTGCATGCAGGCTTCAATCTCGCGGCTGGATGGCCAGAGATCGCGCAACCAGACAGCCTCGCCATTCTTTCCATAACCGATGGGTTCGTTCAGCGGGTCTTTTTGCATTGTGCCGAGTAGCGCATACAGTACGACCAGCGGCGGCGAGGCGAGAAAATTGGCGCGGATGTTGGGATGGATGCGCGCTTCAAAATTGCGGTTGCCGGACAGCACGGCCGCACCTATCACATTGTTGTCGACCACCGCATCTTCTATCGGCGCCGCCAGCGGGCCGGCATTGCCGATGCAGGTGGTACAGCCATAACCGGCGACATTGAAACCCAACTGTTCAAGACAAGGCAACAGGCCGGACTGGCTCAGATATTCGGTCACCACCCGCGAACCCGGCGCGAGCGAGGTCTTGATGTGCGCACCGACGCTGAGGCCGCGCTCCACGGCCTTTTTGGCGAGCAGGCCGGCGGCGATCATCACGCTGGGGTTGGACGTATTGGTGCAGGAAGTGATGGCCGCAATCAGCACATCGCCATGGCCGACATCCAGTCCATCGCTGCTCTTGAAGCGTTTTGCCAGATCCGCCGGGTGACGCGCAAATCCGTTCTCGGCCGCCGGTTGCGAAAATGTTTCGGCAAAAGCGCTTTTGGCCCGGCTTAACGAAATGCGGTCTTGCGGCCGCTTGGGGCCGGCCAGCGAGGGTGCAACACTGGCAAGGTCCAGGTTGAGCGTTTGTGAATAATCGATGTCGCCCCGCTTGGGAATGCCAAACAATCCCTGAGCCTTGAAATAGTTTTCAAAGCGCAGCACTTCGGCATCACTGCGCCCGGTGCCCCGCAGATACGCCACGGTCAATTCATCCACCGGAAAGAAGCCCATCGTGGCGCCGTATTCGGGCGCCATGTTGGCCACCGTGGCGCGGTCGGTCAGCGACAAATGCGCTGCGCCTTCGCCAAAGAATTCGACGAACTTGCCGACCACTTTTTCCTTGCGCAGCATTTCGGTAATGGTCAGCACCAGGTCGGTGGCAGTCACGCCTTCGGGCAGCTTGCCTTGCAGCTCGACACCGACCACATCCGGCGTCAGGAAATATACCGGCTGGCCGAGCATGCCGGCTTCGGCCTCGATACCGCCGACACCCCAGGCTACGACCCCGGCGCCGTTGATCATCGTGGTGTGGCTATCGGTGCCGACCAGCGTATCCGGAAAGCACACGCCATCACGCTGCTGCACGCCACGGAACAGGTATTCGAGATTCACCTGATGGACGATGCCGATGCCGGGCGGCACGACCTTGAATGTATCGAAGGCCTGCATGCCCCATTTCATGAACTGGTAGCGCTCACCATTCCTCTCAAACTCAAATTGCATATTGAGGCGCAAGGCATCCTGGCTGCCATAGTAATCGACCTGCACCGAGTGGTCGACGACCAGGTCGACTGGCACCAATGGTTCGATGCGCTTGGGATCATGGCCGAGCTGCTGCGCCACGTCGCGCATGGCGGCCAGGTCGCAGAGCAGCGGCACACCGGTGAAATCCTGCAACAGGATGCGCGCCACAACAAACGGAATTTCATCCACGCGCGGCGCATTCGGCTGCCAGGCTGCGAGCTGCCGCACATGGGCCTCGGTCACCTTTGCGCCATCGCAATTGCGCAACACGGATTCAAGCACGATGCGGATCGAGACCGGCAGGCGGCTGATGCGGCCAAGGCCGGCAGCTTCAAGCGCTGGCAGACTGTAGAAGCCGGATTTTTCGGCAGCGGCGCTGCTGAATTGCTGGTAGCTGTTAAACAAGTTATGCGACATCGAATTCTCCTTGCATCAATTTTCCTAAACCATGTTTTCAGGAATCACCCAGACATCGAACTGTTCGGCTTGCACATAGCCGGAAGCAATCGCCGCAGCGCGCAAGGTGGTGTTTTCGGCATGCGCCCGCTTGGCGATTGCCGCCGCCTTGTCATAGCCGATATGCGGCGTCAGCGCGGTCACCAGCATCAGGCTGCGTTCCAGCAATTCACTGATGCGCTGCCGGTTCGCTTCGAGGCCGCGTAATGCATGCTGCTCAAAACTCCGCATGACACCATCAAGTAGACGGCCGCTATGCAAAAAGTTCCTGGCGATGAGCGGCTTGAATACATTGAGTTCGAAGTTGCCGCTGGCGCCGCCGATATTCAGCGCCACATCATTGCCCAACACCTGGGCGGCCACCATGGTCAGCGCTTCGCACTGCGTCGGATTCACCTTGCCCGGCATGATGGAACTGCCGGGTTCATTTTCCGGTAGCAGCAATTCGCCCAGGCCAGAGCGCGGGCCGCTGGCCAGCCAGCGGATGTCGTTGGCGATTTTCATCAGCGCCGTGGCCAGGGTTTTCAATGCCCCATGGGCGAATACCAGCGGCTCATGCGACGACAGCGCCGCGAAACGATTCGCCGCGCAGGTAAAGGGCAGCGCCGTATAGCGGGCGATTTCGGCCACGGCGCAGGCGGCAAAATCGGGATGCGCATTCAAGCCCGTGCCCACCGCCGTGCCACCCAGCGCGAGCGCATACAGCTCGGTCAATGCGGCGGTGATCGCACGGCGGCTGATCTGCAACTGGGCGGCATAGGCCGAGAATTCCTGCCCCAGCGTGAGCGGCGTGGCATCCTGCAAATGCGTACGGCCCAGCTTGATGATGTCGCTGAACGCCAAGGATTTCGCCGCCATGGTTTCCAGCAGTTGGTCCAGCGCGGGTAATACACCCTGTTCAAGCTGGATAACCGCCGCCACATGCATGGCCGTCGGGAACACATCGTTCGACGACTGGCAACGATTCACGTGGTCATTCGGATGCACCACACGCCCGTCACCCCGTGCACCACCGAGCAATTCGGAGGCGCGGTTGGCGAGCACTTCATTCACATTCATGTTGGTTTGCGTGCCTGACCCGGTTTGCCAGACAGCCAGCGGAAACTCCTCCGGCCACTGGCCAGCGAGCACTTCATCAGCTGCCGCAATGATCGCATCGGCAACACGCGATCTCAATTCGCCGACCTGGCGATTCGCCAGCGCCGCCGCGCGTTTGACGATTACCAGCGCACGGATCAACTCGCGCGGCATGGGCTCATCACCAATGGCGAAATACAACAGCGAGCGCTGGGTTTGTGCGCCCCACAGGCGGTCGTCAGGCACCTCCATCGTGCCCAGCGAATCTGTTTCCGTGCGATAGCTGCGCATGTCATTCACCAGCAGAGAAACGGACTGCCGGTCCCCGGTTATTTTTTGCCGCGGGATGCAGCGCCGCTGCCTTGTGTGCTGCCCAGTGGCGAAGATGGAAGGGCCGGCTTGGTTTTATCCTTCTTGGGTTTTTTTTGCTCCCGATTGCTGCGTAATTGTCCTTTGGCCATGTCTATTCTCCTGAAGTCAGGGAATGGTACGCCTAATCGATGCCAGAAACAGGCTTTGCCGTGGCTGAGCTGTCCGCTGGCGCATCGACCTCCAGCGCACACCAGCCATCAACGCCCAGTGTGCGCAATGTCTCGATATTTCGCTTGTAGATTTCCTCCGTGTCCGGAAAATTATTCACCGCCTGCGTCAGGCTGGCCTCGCGCAGGAGGTGCAGCGTGGGGTACGGCGCGCGGTTGGTGTAGTTGCTGATGTCATCCGCTTCGGTACCGGCGAACTGGTATTGTGGATGAAAGCTGGCGACTTGCACGACACCAACCAGTCCCTGGATTTTGACTGCGATCTCGACCAGATCGAGAAAGTTGGCGAAGTCAGCGAATGAGTCCAGCATATAAGGCAGGATCAGCAAGGTGGTATCCACTTTTTCAGCTTTTGCGGCCACCAGCGCTTGCATCTCGCGCTCCAGGTCATCCAACAGGGCATCGCTGGTTTGTGCGCCACTCACCACATAACGCACCTGCCCCTTGACATGCACGTGCTTGGCGAATGGACAAAGATTGAGGCCGATAACCGCACGTTCAAGCCAGCGGCGCGTTGCCGCGATGGCTTCATCAGGGGTGGGCTTGAGTGTGGCGTGGGACATGATGGAACAATAAACGAAAAACGCCCGCAGGAATGCGGGCGGTTAACTTTTTTGCGCGGTCAGCGCCCGGCTCGCATCCCCTTACAGCACTTCCGCCGCATGGTCGGCGAGCCGCGAGCGTTCGCCGCGTTGCAAAGTCACATGGCCGGAATGCGGCCAGCCCTTGAAGCGGTCAACCACATAGGTCAGGCCGGAGCTGCCTTCGGTCAGATAAGGCGTATCGATCTGCGCGATGTTGCCCATGCACACCACCTTGGTGCCGGGACCGGCGCGGGTAATCAGGGTTTTCATCTGCTTGGGCGTCAGGTTTTGCGCTTCGTCGATGATCAGGAACTTGTTCAGGAAGGTGCGCCCGCGCATGAAATTGAGCGACTTGACTTTGATGCGGCTACGAATCAAATCCATGGTCGCGGCGCGCCCCCATTCGCCACCGTAATTTCCCGCAGCCCCTGCCGGTTCGCTGGCGGGTTTGTTCAGTACGTCCAGGTTATCTTCCAGCGCACCCATCCAGGGCGTCATTTTTTCTTCTTCGGTACCCGGCAGGAAGCCGATGTCCTCGCCCACAGGCACTGTCACGCGGGTAATGATGATTTCCGAAAAACGCTTGGCCTCCAATGTTTGGGTAAGCGCCGCCGCCAGCGTCAACAATGTCTTGCCGGTGCCGGCCTGCCCCAGCAGGGTGACGAAATCGATGTCGGGGTTCATCAGCAGGTTCAGGGCGAAATTCTGCTCGCGATTCCTCGCCGTGATGCCCCAGATCGAATTCCGCGCATGGCTGTAATCGGTCAGCGTTTCCAGTTCCGCCGTCTTGCCAGCGCCGACTTTTACCAATGCCTGCAAGGGTTGCGGGCCATCCTGCCAGACGAACTCATTGACCAGCAACTCGCGGCACAGCGGCCCCTTGAAACGGTAATAGGTGCGGCCATCATTCTTCCAGGATTCCAAGCCCTTGCCATGCGTTTCCCAGAAATCCTCGGGCAACTCGCGCGTGCCGGTGTACAGCAGGTCGGTGTCTTCCAGCACCTTGTCATTGAAGTAATCCTGCGCCTCCAGGCCCAGCGCACGCGCCTTGATGCGCATGTTGATATCCTTGGAGACCAGGATAACCGGCCGCGCGGGAGACAACTGGCCAAGGTGCATCACCACGCCGATGATCTGGTTGTCAGCCTTGGCGGTAGGCAGCGAGCTGGGCAGGATGTTGGTGATGGCTTCGGTCTGCAAGAACAGGTGGCCGCTGGCCAAGCCACGCGAAGGCTCTTCCAGCGCGATGCCCTTCGCCATGTGGTGCTCGGCGCCGCTGACGATATCGTCCAGCATGCGGCTGGCCTGGCGCGCATTGCGCGCCACTTCGGACATGCCCTTCTTGTTGGCGTCCAGCTCTTCCAGCACCATCATCGGCACGAACAGGTCGTGCTCTTCAAAGCGGTAAAGTGAAAGCGGATCATGCATCAAGACATTGGTGTCCAGCACAAACAGCTTTCTGGCCGTGTCTTTGGTGGATTCCTTGGCGGCTGGCGCGCGTTTCGCGTTCATGAAAACCTCAGGGGAAGTGGAAGGGTGGCTTCAAGATAACGAGCCACCGCCTCCTGTGAGGCTAGGATGAAAGCAGGGATTGCGGGCTTTATCCCGGATTAGAGTTTCATTACCGCGTCAAGTACGGCGGCGGCATTGCCGTCGGCCTTGGTGGCGCGCCATTCCTGGCGCAATACCCCGTGGGCATCAATCAGGAAAGTGCTGCGCTCGATGCCCAGCACTTTCTTGCCATACATCATCTTGTTCTTGACCACATCGAACATGCGACACAGGGCGCCTTCGATATCCGAAATCAATTCGAATGGCAGGTCAAACTTGCGCTTGAACCCTTCATGCGACTTCAGCGAATCGCGCGAAATGCCCATCACGACGCAACCCGCCTTGACGAATTCGGCATGCAGGTCGCGGAACTGCTGCGCCTGGGTGGTGCAACCCGGCGTGTTGTCGCGCGGGTAAAAGTACAACACAACCGGATGCCCGCGATGGACAGACAGCGTGAAATCGCCCCCCGTCGCCGGGACCGTGAAATCAGGGACCGCCAGTCCAAGGGCGGAAACTTCGGCAGGGGCCTGTGGCGTGATGGTTATTTGGTTCATGCGGCTTCCTTCCATGTTGATAAAAATACCTCGCCTTGCAGCATCAGGCTGCCGGAACGGCCGGGCACTTCGCCGCGGACCATTTCATGGCGCGGCAGTTTCTCCAGGTCGAGCGCATCGCGCATCTCGCCCAGCGAAACCAGTTGGTAACCCTGCTCGCGCCAACCCTCGAGCAGGCGTTCCAATGTGTCACCGAGACGCAAGCCTTCGAGCTCGGCATGCAGCGTGAACACATGGTCCTGCGCTTGCGTGGCGGTATGGCGCAGCAGGCGATGATGCACGTTGTCGGCGGTGAGATCGTCCGTACCGAGCAATTCATCCAGTGTCGGCAGGGTGGTTGGCAATTGCGGACACAGCACGACTTCGGCATTCCAGACCGGCATGAACGGGTGGCTGCCGCGGCAGTCGGACGCCCAGCGGTAACCGAGCCGCTGCGTCATGCGCAAGGCCTGCGCGTTCATCTGCCAGCCGGCCGCGCCATGCCCCGCTGACGTAGTGCCAAAAATATCCGTATACCGGTCGTGGGCCAGTCGCATTTCGGTTTCGGCCCAGGCTGCGTCGGCCTGCTCCACACCGTCCTGCCATTTCACATGATCCCAGCAGTGGATCGCCGTCTCAAACCCGGCGTCGCGCGTGGCGCGCATCACCTCGGCGCCACGGCGGCCAATGTCCGGACCGGGCAACAAGGTGCCATATAGCAGCGTCTTGATGCCGTAGTGCGCCACCACCGAGGTGCGCTGCACTTTTTGCATGAAGCCGGGGCGCAGTGCGCGGCGGATGGCGCGGCCGGTGTGGTCCGGCCCCAGCGAAAACAGGAAACTGGCGCCCGCCTGATGGCGGCGCAACATGTCAATCAGCCGTGGCACGCCATGCAGCGTACCGCGCAAGGTATCCACGTCAATTTTCAGCGCCAATTTCATGACTGCTCAATCCATCAATTGGCGCGCGGCAGCGACATCGTGGCGGTAGGCCTCAAAAATGCTGCGCAGGGCATCGGCAAAAACCACTTTAGGCTCCCACTCAAGATCCGCCATGGTATTGCTGATCTTGGGCACGCGGTGCTGGGTATCCTGATAACCCGCGCCATAGTATTCACCTGAAGTGGTTTCCAGCACCTTCACCTTGGCGGCGGTTTCCGCATACTCGGGGAACTGTTTGGCCAGATCAAGCATCATGGCCGCCAGGTCGCGCACTGAATAATTATTCTGCGGGTTGCCAATGTTGTAAATCTTGCCATTCGCAACGCCATTCTTGTTGGCGATGATTTTCATCAAGGCATCAATGCCGTCGGTCACATAGGTGAAAGAACGTTTCTGCGCCCCGCCATCGACCAGCTTGATCGGCTCGCCGCGCACGATGTGGCCAAGGAACTGGGTGATCACGCGCGAACTGCCTTCTTTCGGCGTGTGGATGGAATCCAGCCCCGGTCCGATCCAGTTGAAGGGGCGGAACAGCGTGTAGTCCAGCCCTTCCTGCTGGCCATAGGCGTGGATCACGCGGTCCATCATCTGCTTGGCGCAGGAATAAATCCAGCGCGGCTTGTTGATCGGGCCCAAGACCAGGTTGGAATTTTCCGGGTCGAATTCGGCGTCCTGGCTCATGCCATAGACCTCCGACGTGGAGGGAAAAATCACGCGCTTTTTGTATTTGACCGCATGGCGGATGATGGGCAGGTTGGCCTCGAAATCCAGCTCAAAGACGCGCAACGGTTCCTTGACATAAGTAGCCGGCGTGGCAATCGCTACCAGCGGCAAAATGACATCGCACTTTCTGACGTGATACTCAATCCACTCGCGGTTGATCGTGATGTCACCCTCAAAAAAGTGGAAGCGCGGGTTGGTCATCAGTCCGGCGACACGCTCCGAACTCATGTCCATGCCATGCACTTCCCAGTCGGTAGTCTCCATGATGCGCTGGGAAAGGTGATGGCCGATGAAGCCGTTGACGCCGAGGATGAGGATTTTTTTCATGTCAGAAGAAGCGTGGGCGTACCGAAAATCGCGTTGAGCGGATTACCGGCCGCCACTGAAAGGAGCGAACCGGCGAATTCTACCGCGAGCAGGCGCAAAACCTGCCCGTCACCACACTCTGCGTACCAGCGGCCGTTACGGATAAACAATGTAGGCTGGCCAAATCCGCCGCGCTCGCTTGAGCCTAATCCGGGTGGATGCAGCGAACGCAGCACGCGCAGGCGGCCTTGCGGGGTATCAAAAAACGCGCCAGGATAAGGCGGGGCGACGGCGCGTATCAGGTTATGCACGGCGGCAGCCGGTTGGCGCCAGTCAATGCGCCCGTCTTCGGCGCAACGCCCGCTGAAATAGCTGCCTGCGGCCAGGTTTTGCGCTTGCGGCGTGACGCGCCCAGCGAGCAGATCGGGCAGCACATGGTCTAGCGCGAGTTCAGCAGCCAGCGTTACCTTGCTGAATACTTCGCCTGCCGTGTCATCCGGCAGAATCGGCACCGCCTGTTGCGCGACGATGCCGCCGGCATCCGGTTTTTCCAGCATCTGATGCAAGGTGGCGCCGGTTTCTCGCTCGCCATGAATGATAGCCCAATTCACCGGCACGCGGCCGCGGTATTTGGGCAGGAGAGAACCATGCATGTTGTAAGCACCCTGCTTGGGCAAAGCGAGCAGTGGGGCTTTGAGCATCTGCCGGTAATAGAACGAAAACAAAAAGTCGGGATGAAGCGCGGCCAATTCTGCCACCAGCGCAGTATCGTTGGCGTCTTCCGGCAGGCTCACCGGAATATCGTAACGCGCGGCGAGTTCTGCCACGCTGTCGAACCAGATTTCCTCAGCGGGGTTATCCCGATGCGTAATCACACGCACCACCTCGACACCGTGCGCCAGCAGCACCGCCAGGCAGCGCACGCCGACGTTGTGATACGCAAAAACGATCGCACGCGCCATCGGTTGATTCCCTACGCCTTCCGTTCCAGCACCGCTTCAATCAGATAACGCGGCCGGTGGCGCACTTGCTGGTAGATGCGGCCGATATATTCACCCAACAGGCCAATGCCGAACAGCGCCAGGCCGATCAGGAAAAACATCAGCGCAAACAGCGTGAACAAGCCTTCGGCTTCCGGGCCGACGATCAGGCGGCGCACGATGAGCAACACAAACAGCGTGCCCGAACCCAAGGCTACCAGCATGCCCAGCATGGAAAACCATTGCAGCGGCACCAGCGAAAAGCCGGTCATCAAGTCAAAATTAAGACGGATCAGACTGTAGAGCGAATACTTCGATTCGCCCGCGGCGCGCTCTTCATGTTCGACCACCACCTCGGCCGGATGACGGGCAAAGGTATAGGCCAGCGCCGGGATGAAGGTGGCGACTTCCTGGCAGCTGTTGATGGCATCCACCACGCCGCGCGAGTAGGCGCGCAGCATGTTGCCCTGGTCGGTGATCTGGATGCGGGTGATTTTTTCGCGCAGCCGGTTCATGGCTTTTGACGCCCAGGTGCGGAACAGGCTGTCTTGCCGTTTTTTGCGGATGCTGCCCACGTAATCGTGGCCTTCGCGCATTTTGGCAACCAGTTTGCCGATTTCCTCCGGCGGATTTTGCAGGTCGGCATCCAGCGTCAAAATAATCTCACCGCGCACGTGCTCAAAACCGGCCATGATGGCCATGTGCTGCCCTGCATTGGCGGCCAGCAAAATCGCCCGGGTGACATCCGGCCGACGGGCAAACTGCTCACGTAATACGGCCGCTGTATGGTCGCGGCTGCCATCATTCACAAAGATAACTTCATAAGCCTCTCCCAAAGCATCCATTGCCGGATACAGCCGGGCGAACAGCGCGGGCAATCCGGCTTCTTCGTTATAGACCGGGATGACGACAGAAATTGTAGGGCAGCTCATGATCTGGAGAGTATTTTAGCCAGTGCGGCGCAGACTCTATCGACATCCGCGTCCTGCATCGCAGGAAACAAGGGCAGCGTGACGGTCGTAGCGCCGATGCGCTCGGCCTGCGGGAAATCCCCTGGCTTAAAGCCCAGGACACGGTAAAGCGAAAACAGGTGCAGCGCCGGGTAATGCACACCGATGCCGATGCCCTCGGCCTTCATCTTGGCGACCAATGCGCCACGGTCGATGCCGCCGGGCAGCAGCACCTGGAACATGTGCCAGTTGCTGTTGGCAAAATCGGCCAGCGGCAACTGCAAGCCCAGTGCCGGGTCAATGTTTGCAAAATAACGTTGCGCCAGCGCACGGCGGCGGGCGGTGAATTCATCCAGCCGTTTCAATTGCCCCAGGCCAAGCGTGGCGGCAATATCGGTCAGGTTGAATTTGCCGCCCAGCACATCCACATCCATGCCGCCATCGGCGAAGCGCTGCACGCCTTGCAAGCGCAGGCGTTCGCACAGTGCAGGATCAATGCCGTCAGGCAGCACCAACGCGCCGCCTTCACCCGTGGTGAGGTTTTTATTGGCGTGAAAACTGAAGGCGACAAAATCACGCCCGCCGCCAAACGACGTGCCGATCTTTTGCCCTTGCCATGTTGCGCCGAAAGACTGCGCGGCATCTTCGATCACGCGCAGCTTGTGTTGCTTGGCAAGCGCATACAGCCGCTCGCGATCAACTGGCAGGCCGGCCAGGTCGACCGGAATGATGGCCTTGGTTTTGGGCGTGATGCGGGCGGCAAGTTGATTGAGGTCGATATTGCGCGTGGCCGGATCGATATCGACAAACACCGGCGTCGCGCCAACTTCCAGAATCACGTTGGCAGTCGCAACCCAGGTCAAGGGCGTGGTAATCACCTCATCAGCCACCGTCGCGCCAGCGCCGACTTTTGCCAGGCGCAGCGCCACTTCCAGCGCCGCCGTGCCAGAGCTGAACGCACGCACGGTACGGCCACCGCAATAGGCCGAGAGCGCCGCCTCAAATGCCTGCACTTTCGGCCCGCTGGTGAGCCAGCCCGAGCGCAGCACGGCGGCCACCTCGGCGATGGTTTCTTCGTCTATCGACGGACGGGTAAAGGGTAAAAAATCATTCATGATCGCGTCACCAGAATTACGCCCAGCACAATAAAACCAATGCCCAGCAGCTTTTGCGCCGCTAGCGCCTCGCCAAACCATTGCCAGGCGACAAAGGCATTGATGACATAACCAATGGAGAGCATAGGATAAGCCACCGACACCGGCACGCGCGAGAGCGCCATGATCCACACCACCAGGCTCACCGCGTAACACGCCATGCCGCCCATGATGTAGGGCTGAAAGGCCAGCTTCAAGCCAATCGGCAGAATGTTGCTGGCATGAAACTCGAAATGGCCCACGACGTTCGTGCCGGCCTTGAGCAGTAATTGCGCCGCGGCATTGAGCAGCACGCCGGTGAGGATGAGGGAAAAACTGAGGACGTTCATGGTTTGCGCACAATGACACGGCGCGAATCACGCATGACTTCACGCATCGGCAAGCCTTGCGCCTTGAGTTGCGTCCAAGTTGATGGTGACATCAATGCCCACGCAGCGGGCGCTTGCCGCCAGACTTCAGTAAAGCGGGTCAGGTCAGGGATGAATTTCTGCGGCTCCTGGCGGATGCCAAAACCCAGTTCATCCTCATAAGCCACCATGGTCGTTGTCCGTCCAAGATAAAACTGGAAACTCTGCTGATAGGTATTGACGCTGTAAAACGGCACATCCGGCGGCGCCTGGGCACGAATCGCCACGGCGACATCATGCGCCGACTTGACCGCACCAAATG
>JBAQUE010000228.1:0-8776 GCA_049297315.1 Rugosibacter sp. | reverse complement strand
CGTTATGCCTATCACGCCAATGGCCAGATTAGCTGGGCGGGCGTTCTGCTCGTGGCTGATGAGGAACTGACTGTCATGCGTTTCGACGAGAACGGCATGCAGGTTCCTGCATGAACTCTTCGTGATGGCCATGAAACATTACGCGCGCAGCCAAAGCATGTGCGAGTGGGATGCGCTGGATGCGTGGCGTTTGCAAATACGCGGCGTGCTCAGCCGTGAGGAGGGGCGTCAGGTTTCACCCTTTTTGCTGCTGGCACTTTCCGGTGTTAGCGCTGACGAGCAGCGCCACTGCGCCGAACTCTGGGTGCGGGATCAGCTCGCCGTAGCGCAGCTGGAACGGGCGGATCTCGCCTTCGTCTTTCCGCGGCTGAAAAAAACCAAGCTGCGCCTAGGTTATCTTTCCGCCGATTTCCACGAGCATGCCACCGCGCTGCTGATGGTGGAGTTGTTCGAGTGCCATGACCATGGGCGCTTCGAGGTATTCGCCTATTCGTGCGGCGCTGACGACGGCAAGGGCATGCGCCAGCGCCTGGAGGCGAGCTTTGACCGCTTTGCCGACATTCAGGGCTTGACGGACATCGAAGCCGCCAGCCTGATCTATCGCGATGAAGTGGATATCCTGATTGATTTGAAAGGCTATACCCAAGGCACGCGCAGCGCCATTCTCAACTTTCGGCCAGCGCCGATTCAAGTGAATTACCTGGGCTATCCGGGCACGCTGGGTGGGGACGTTTGCGACTATATCGTCACCGATGCCTTCATCACGCCGCCCGCAAGTACGCCGGAGTACACAGAAGCCTTCGCCTATATGCCGAATAGCTACCAGCCGCACGGTCGGCGCGGCCTCATCGGCGAAATACCGGGCCGGGCGGCGGCAGGTTTGCCGGAAGAGGGCTTCGTATTTTGCTGTTTCAACCAGGCCTACAAGATCACCCCGGAGATTTTCAATGTCTGGTGCCACCTGCTGCTGAGCGTTCCCGGCAGCGTGCTGTGGCTGCTGAAAACCCCGCTGGCCGAGGGCAACCTGCTGCGCGAGGCATTTCACCGCGGCATTACCGCAGACCGCATCATCTTCGCCAGCAACTGCCCGCAAAGCGACCACCTGGCCCGCTTGCAACTGGCCGATCTGGTGCTCGATACCGCCCCCTACAACGCCCACACCACAGCGAGCGACGCCCTCTGGGTCGGCGTGCCCATCATCACCTGCGCGGGCGACACTTTTGCTTCACGCGTGGCCGGCAGCGTGCTCCATGCCATCGGCCTGGAAGAGCTGGTGACGACTGATCTCGACGAGTATTTCGAGCTGGCCTTGATACTCGCCAGCGACGCCGGCAAGCTCGCGCAGCTCAAAGAAAAGCTGGCCGCGAACCGCATGACCACCGCGCTGTTCGGTGTTGAGAACTACACCCGCCATCTTGAAACGCTGTATGACATGATGTGGCGGAAGTATCTCAATGGCGAGCGCCCGGGGGCGATCAGCACCGCCTGATAGGGGGATACGGCGTTTGCCGGGTTATTGCCGTATCGCCATCCGCTACGACGAGGGGAGCATTTCTTGCTCGACCGCCTTGTAGCGCAGCTGCTTCACCAGCGCCGGCTTTTCCATCCATCCCAAATTGTTGTCTTGATGTATTGAGATGGATAAAATTCCATAATTCAAGTATTATCGAAATATGGAATTCACCAGCGAATCGTCCGCCGTTGTCAAAGCTTTGGCTGCGCTTGCGCAGGTTTCGCGTTTGGAGATTTTTCGTTCGCTTGTCGTTGCAGGGGAGGCGGGCTTGACCCCTGGCGCCCTGGTGGAGACCTTGGGCGTTGCGCCTAACACCCTGTCGTTTCATCTGAAGGAATTGATGCATGCTGACTTGGTCAGTCAGGAACGCATTGGCCGGAATTTGATCTACCGCGCCCAGTACGACCGCATGAATGCGGTGCTTGGCTATCTTACCCAGAATTGCTGCCAGGGCCAGGCGTGCCTGACCAAGGTGGCGACACAATGCCACTGCTGAAAAGGAAAACCCCATGAAACGCTTCCATGTCCATATGCATGTTGATGACTTGCAGGCGAGCATCAACTTCTACACTCGCCTTTTTGCCACCAGTCCCGCGCGGGTTGAAACCGATTACGCCAAGTGGATGCTGGATGATCCGCGGGTGAATTTCGCGATTTCCACGCGCGGCAGCAAGCCGGGTCTGGACCATCTGGGTTTTCAGACCGAGTCCGCAGAAGAGCTGGCGCACTTGAAAGTCTGCGCGGAAGGTGCGGAGATGGCGCTACTGGATGAAGGCGAGACATCATGCTGTTATGCGCGCAGTGACAAGCACTGGATCATGGATCCGCAAGGCATCCCGTGGGAGTATTTCCATACGCTGGGCAATATTTCCGTTTTCAACGAGGGGGAACATGCCGCGACGACGAAGTCGGGCAGTGCCTGCTGTAGTCCGGGCAAAGCCAAGGCCTCTTGCTGCTGACCAACTTGCCATTACATTGTTGCGCTTGCCATGACCACCACGAACACCAAATCCCTGAATGTCCTGTTCCTCTGCACACACAATTCCGCGCGCAGCATTCTGGCTGAGGCCTTGCTGAATTCCCTCGGCAACGGGCGTTTCAAAGCCTATTCCGCCGGCAGCAGCCCGCGTGAAAATCAACAGCCGAATCCGCTGGGCCTGCAGGTACTGCAGCATGCTGGCGTTTCCACTGATGGCTTGCGCAGCAAAAGCTGGGACGAGTTCGCCACACCAGACGCGCCGCAAATGGATTTGATCATCACGGTGTGCGACGACGCCGCCGGTGAAGTCTGCCCCATCTGGCCGGGCCATCCGGCCACGGCGCACTGGGGCTATCCCGACCCATCCGCAGGCGATGCGCCTGATGCTGAAAAACTGGAAGCTTTTCGGCAAACCCTGCATGCCATCAACCGTAGGTTGGAACTTCTGTGCAGCCTGCCGCCGGAAAAACTGGCCAGGCTGACCCTGCAAAGCAGCGCCCGCCAGCTGGCCCAGGATGAGCAGCCAGCCTGAAGAAAAAGAAAATGACAACCAAGCCTAAGCATATGAACGCATTCGAACGCTACCTGACGATATGGGTTTTCTTGTGTATCGTTGCCGGGATCGGCTTGGGGCAATTGTCGCCGGGCGTTTTCCAGGCCATCGGCCGCATGGAGGTCGCGCACGTCAATCTGCCGGTCGGCCTATTGATCTGGGTGATGATCATTCCGATGCTGGTGAAAGTAGACTTTGGTGCGCTGGGCGAAGTCCGCACGCACATCAAGGGCATAGGCGTTACCTTGTTCGTCAACTGGCTGGTCAAGCCGTTTTCGATGGCATTTTTGGGCTGGCTGTTCATTCGCCACTGGTTCGCGCCCTGGCTGCCTGCTGACCAGATCGACAGCTACATTGCCGGGCTGATTTTGCTGGCCGCCGCGCCGTGCACTGCGATGGTGTTTGTGTGGAGCCGGTTGACCGGCGGCGACCCGCTGTTCACGCTGTCGCAAGTCGCGTTGAATGACAGCATCATGGTCATTGCGTTCGCACCGCTGGTGGCTTTTTTGCTGGGCATGTCGGCCATCACCGTGCCTTGGGATACGCTGCTCACGTCGGTGGTGCTGTACATCGTCATCCCCGTCATCCTCGCGCAATGGCTGCGTAAAACGCTGCTGGCTGAAGGTGCAGCAAGCTTTGATGCGGTGATGGCAAAGATTGGCCCGTGGTCGATTACGGCGCTTTTGGTGACGCTGGTTTTGTTGTTTGCCTTCCAGGGTGAAGCCATCCTGCAGCAGCCCTTGGTGATCGCGCTGCTGGCCGTGCCCATCCTGGTTCAGGTGTTCTTCAATTCGGCTCTGGCCTATTGGCTGAACCGTGCACTGGGCGAGAAGCACAACATCGCCTGCCCATCGGCCTTGATCGGCGCGTCCAACTTCTTTGAACTGGCCGTGGCTGCCGCGATCAGCCTGTTCGGTTTCCACTCCGGAGCGGCGCTGGCGACAGTGGTGGGAGTCCTGATTGAAGTGCCCGTCATGCTGGTGGTGGTGCACATCGTCAATAACAGCAAGGCGTGGTACGAGCGGGCCGGGACACCTTGAATACCTTGCACATCGGCAACGTGCTGCCGATGCAACTACCACCATAAATAGTCATTGCCCTGCAATTGGACTTCCTGCCAGGCATACTGAAATTCCTGGCGAAAAAAAGCCACCTCAAGAAATCAAGGTGACTTTCAAAGTCACTCGGCAGATCACGCAGATTGCGAGACCCTGGCGAGCGGGGTTCTTGGATATTAAAGGGCTTTGATTGCAGCCGACAAGCGGCTCTTTTGACGAGCGGCCAGATTCTTGTGAACGATTTTTTTGTCTGCGATGGAATCGATGATTTTTTGTGATTCGACGAATACGGTCTGGGCAAGGGTTTTGTCGCCAGTGCCAATTGCCTTGCGAACCTTTTTAATGGCAGTGCGCAACGACGAACGCTGATCCATATTATGGATACGCTGCTTGACGGTCTGGCGTGCGCGCTTGCGCGCTTGTGCGGTGTTGGCCATAGTAATTAAATTATCTGGTAATCAGAATGAAGAGGCGAAGATTATAAAAGCTTATCCCGCCTTGCGCAAGACTGAATAAGGCACATTGTAGGCGCTCTTACCATTGTTTCAGTCTGGTTCTGGCGAATTGGTGGCGCCTGGAGGCGAATGTGTCGCGAGAATCCGGGCTATGGCCTGGCCATCAGAGAGTTCAAGCGTGATGGACGCGCCGGGATGCAATGTCTTGATGTTGCTGACCACCTTGCCGTCATCAGCGCGGACAATGGCAAACCCGCGCGCCAGAATGCTGTGCGGGTTAAGGTGGGCAAGTGCGGCAGCCATGTTGTCGAGGCTGTTTTGCCGCTGCTGATGCAAGTTGAGCATCGCCATTTTCAGGCGTTGGGCGAGCAGTGAGATGCGTCCTTGCCGGCCTTCCATGTGCGGCAGGTTGTGACTGAGCCGTAGATCCAGCGCATTGATGCGCATACGTTGCTGGCGAAGCTGGTTCGCCATGCCTGTATGGAGACGGGCGCCGAGAAAATTCAGTTGGTCACGCCCATGCCGTAGCCGGGTGGCAGGGTGGGTCAGGCGTAGCGAATAATGGTCCAGACGTTGCTGTTCTTGGGTGATGCGATAGCCCATGGCCGTGTGCAATATGCGGGCAAAGGCGGCAACCTTTTCCTTGATTTCATGCCAGCCTTGCGTGGCCAACTCGGCGGCGGCAGTCGGTGTGGCGGCACGCAGATCTGCCACAAAGTCGATGATGGTGGTGTCCGTTTCGTGGCCTACGCCGCTGATGATGGGCAAGCCGCTGCCGGCGATTGCGCGTGCCACGATTTCTTCATTGAAGGCCCACAAGTCTTCAATGCTGCCGCCACCGCGGACAAGCAGCAGTACATCGCACTCGTTGCGTTGCCCTGCCTGTTTTATTGCATTGGCAATTCCGGCGGCAGCCGTTTCACCTTGCACCTGTGTGGGATAGAGAATGACCCCAAGATGCGGCGCGCGACGCCCCAAGGCAACCAGCACGTCGTGTAAGGCTGCGGCCTGGGGCGAGCTGATGATGCCGATTTGCCGTGGGAAGCGGGGGATAGGCCGTTTTCTTTCAGGCGCAAAAAGCCCTTCACGCAGGAGTTTTTCCTTGAGGCGGGAAAACTCCTCGAATAAGCGCCCCAGTCCGGCGCGCCGCACGGCTTCGACAGTCAGCTGGAAATCACCCCGCGGTTCATAGAGTGATACCAAGGCGCGCGCTTCGATCTGCTGCCCGTTTTCCAGGCGCCATGGAACCAACTGGGCGCGCATACGGAACATGACACAGCGCACTTGTGCCGCAACGTCTTTCAACGTGAAGTAGACATGGCCGGAGGCTGCGCGCGTCAGGTTGGAAACTTCACCTGTAACCCAGCACAGAGGAAATTCCCTTTCCAGCGCCTGGCGCGTGAGCCGGTTCAGTTGGCTGATGCTGAGAACGGCTTGAGGGTCTGCCATTGGATATGCAAAGATAAACCGGAGGTGGAAATACTACCTGATTGCGCTGGATGGAAATGATGTTTCTATTTTGCGCAACCCGGAAAATCGCCTTTATCGGAGTGACCTTAGCCGAACCACCGAATGCTTAAGACGCTACTTATCCACAGATTTTGTGGATAATCCACACAGGATTTTGATGCGGCTTTGTGCCGGTATGTATTGCTGAAAAAGATGGCTCGGGCTAAAGTGCGTGCTTCGTTGTCATTCAGGAGTTTGCCTACGTGTTTGCCATCATTCAAGCGGCTGGCTGGCCAATATGGCCATTGTTACTGGCCTCCATCATTGCCGTTGCGCTGATCATCGAGCGCGCCATGGTCTTGCGGTCCGCCAAAATACTTCCGCCGGGTTTGCTGCAACGGGTTATCGCCGAATACAAACAGGGCGGGATGACGGAAGCCTTGCTTGCGCGGATTGATGGGCATTCACCACTTGGACGTGTGTTGGCCGCTGGCATGCGCAATGCAAAAAGTTCACGCGAAGTGATGAAAGAGGCGATCGAAGAGACAGGCCGCGGGGTTGCGCATGATCTTGAGCGCTACCTCACCACATTGGGTACGATTGCATCCATTGCGCCACTTATGGGCCTCTTTGGCACGGTGGTGGGCATGATTGAAATCTTCGGCTCACCCACGACAACCGGCAATAACCCGCAAGCTCTGGCGCATGGTATTTCGGTGGCGCTTTACAACACCGGGTTTGGGCTGGTCATCGCGATCCCGAGCATGATCGCTTACCGCCATTTTCGTGCGCTGGTGGACGGCTTCCTGATCCTGATGGAGCAGGAAGCGGTGAAACTGGTCGAAATCATGCATGGCGAACGCGACTGACCGAAAGGGCGACGATGAATTTCCAGCGCAATCGCCAGCAGGAAATGCCGGAAATCAATCTGATTCCGATGATTGATGTGTTGCTGTGCATTTTGATTTTCCTGATGATCACCACGACGTACTCCAAGTTCTCCGGCCTGGAGATCAACCTGCCGACGGCGGATGCGCAGCAGAACAAGGAACAGCCCGACGAAATCAATGTCATCGTCACGGCGGCGGGCGATGTCATGGTCAACAAGATACCAGTCACCGTGCATGATGCTGCGTCGATCCAGCAAGCCCTGCAGCGGGCCGCTCCGGCTGGCAAGGAAGCCGTGGTGATCATCAACGCCGATGCCAAAGCAACACACCAGAGCGTGATTGATGTGATGCAGGCGGCGCAGGCGGCAGGGCTCGCGCATATTTCCTTTGCCACACAGCAAGCCCAGCACTGACGCGGTGGGCTTTGCCGCCATCTGGCGGCGGCGTGGCTTGCTTGCCTGCTTGCTGTATCCGCTGTCCATGGTTTTTTATGCCCTGGCTACGCTGCGCAGAGTCCTTTACCGCATGGGTTTCCTGCCTGTCCGTCACTTGCCGGCGCCGGTCGTTGTGGTGGGCAACCTGACGGTCGGCGGCGCGGGCAAAACTCCCTTGATTATTCATCTGGCAACGTCATTGCGTGCACACGGCATGCAGCCAGGAATTGTTAGCCGGGGCTATCGCGGTGCAGCCAAAGCAGTGATTGCCGTGACGCCACAGAGCAGTCCTGCGGCAGTCGGCGATGAGCCATTGCTGCTTGCGCGGCGCAGCCAGTGTCCTGTCTATGTGGGCCATGACCGTGTCGCCGCAGGCGAGGCATTGCTTGCCAACCATCCGGCATGTGATGTGATTCTTGCGGATGACGGGCTGCAACACTATCGATTGGCCAGAGATGTTGAAATCGCCGTATTCGACGAGCGGGGTGTCATGAATGGCTGGCAACTCCCTGCCGGCCCGTTACGTGAGCCGATTTCACGCTTGGCGAGAGTCGATGCCATCGTGCAGAATGGTGTTGGCGCCGTATTACCAGCGCCGACTTTTGCACGGCCTGTTTTTAGTATGCAGCTTCTGGGCGACAGCTTTTATCGCCTCGATAATCCGCAGGTGATTCGCCATGCTGAAGATTTCACTGGGCAAACATTGCATGCCGTTGCCGGTATTGGTTTTCCGCCGCGGTTTTTCAGCCATCTGCAGGTGTTGGGTATGGCATTCACGGCGCATCCGTTTGCCGATCATCATGTCTATCAAAGGGAAGATCTTTTGTTTGCTGGTGATGCGATCCTGATGACGGAGAAGGATGCCGTAAAATTCGCCGGTCTGGATTTACCCCTGCCGGTCTGGGTGTTACCGGTGACGGCCAGCGTAGAGCCTGATCTCACCACCTTTATCTTGGAGAAACTCAATGGACGCCCGCTTGCTTGAAATACTTGTTTGCCCGGTGTGCAAGGGGCCGCTGGATTACCGGAAATCTGTATCTGAACTCGTCTGCAAGGGCTGTCGGCTGTGCTTTCCCATCAAGGATGACATTCCGGTGATGCTGGAAGATGAGGCGCGCAAACTGGGTGCGGACGAAGCCTGATGGGCTTTCGCGTGGTTATTCCGGCGCGCTGGGCATCGACTCGCCTGCCGGGCAAACCCCTGGCTGATATCGCCGGCAAGCCGATGGTGGTGCGCGTTGCGGAAGCTGCGGCCAGGAGTGGCGCAGATGAAGTATTGATTGCAACTGACGACCAACGTGTCGTTGAATCGACCACAGCGCATGGTTTTTCTGCGCTGATGACGCGTGCCGGCCATGCATCTGGCACCGACCGCCTTGCCGAAGCCGCCATGCTGCGTGGCTGGCATGATGATGTCATCGTGGTCAATGTCCAGGGTGATGAAC
>JBAQUE010000227.1:0-11943 GCA_049297315.1 Rugosibacter sp. | reverse complement strand
CTTGCTGGTCACCGGGCTGGCCATCGCGCTGTTGTGTGCCACCCTGGCGGCGCGTGCGGAGATCGTGGTGACGGATGCCACGGGAGCGGATGTCCGGCTTGGTGCTGCCGCGCAGCGCATTGTCAGCCTTGCGCCGCACATCACCGAGTTGCTCTATGCGGCGGGTGCGGGCAGCAAGCTCGTCGGCAATGTCGATTATGGCGACTATCCGGTGCAGGCGAACACGCTGCCCAGGGTCGGCGGCTATTCACGGCTGGACCTGGAGGCGATTGTGGCGCTCAAACCCGACCTGGTGATTGCCTGGCAAAGCGGCAATCCGCCGGCGGCGCTGGCCAAGTTGCGGGCGATGGGCATCACGGTGTTTGTTTCGCAGCCTGACCGCATCGCCGATGTCGCGGTGGAGCTCGAACATTACGGCAGGCTGGCCGGTACCGAAGTGCAGGCCAATGTCGCTGCGGCGAGTTTCCGCGCACGGCTGGCGGCGCTGAAAAACCAGTATGCCCGGCGCCCGGTGGTGGATGTGTTCTATCAAATCTGGAAGCAGCCCTTGATGACGGTGAATGACCAGCAAATCATCAGCGATGCGATTCGCCTGTGCGGCGGGCGCAATGTGTTCGGCAGCCTGCCGGTGCTGGCGCCGACGGTGACCGTGGAAGCGGTGATCGCGGCCAACCCGGAGGTCATCGTCGCCAGCGGCATGGGTGATGAGCGCCCGGAGTGGCTCGACGACTGGCGGCGCTGGACGTCGCTGACGGCGGTCAAGCGCGGCAACCTGTACTTCATTCCGCCGCAGGAAATCCAGCGGCATACACCGCGCCTGCTGGATGGCGCCGAGAAGCTTTGCCGTGCGCTGGATCTGGCGCGTGAAAAGCGCCCGCCCGGGAAATGACGATGACCAGCCCGGGGAACCATCTGCCGCAACGCATCGCCTGCCTGTCCACCGAGGCGGTCGAGGTGCTCTATGCGCTGGGCGAGGAAGCGCGCATCGCCGGCATTTCCGGCTTCACCACGCGGCCGGCGCGGGCACGCAAGGAGAAGCCGAAGATCAGTGGATTTTCTTCGGCGCGCATCGACAAGATACTGGCGGTCAAGCCGGATATGGTGCTGGCGTTTTCCGACATGCAGGGCGACATCTGCCGCGAACTGGTCAAGGCCGGCATCGAGGTGCATCACTTCAACCAGCGCAGCATCGCGGGCATTTTCGCCATGATCGAAACCACCGGGCGGCTGGTGGGCGCCGAAGACAAGGCGTTGGCCTTGGTCGCTGAGCTTGTCGAGCAGGTCGAGCAGGTACGCCATGCGGCGGCGCAGTCGCCACGCCGGCCGCGCGTGTATTTCGAGGAATGGGATGAGCCGATGATTTGCGGTATCCAGTGGGTTTCCGAACTCATCACCATCGCCGGTGGCGAGGATGTCTTCGCCGACCTCGCGCAGCACGGCGCGGCGCGTGGGCGCATCATCGCGGAAAAGTTCCCGGAGGGACGCAACGCGCTGGCGCAAGTGGCGGCACGGCGGCCGGACATCGTGATCGCCTCGTGGTGCGGCAAGAAGTTCCAGCCGGAACGCTTCCGCGAGCGGTTCGCGGGATTTGATTTTCCGGCGCTGGCGACAGGCGAAGTGCATGAGATCAAATCCGCCCGCATCCTTTCGCCGGGGCCGGTGGCGATACAGGAAGGGCTGCCGCAACTGGCGCAGCTCATCGAACGCTGGGCCATGTCGGCTGCATAAAACCGAAAGCTGTATTCACCCGGCTATCAATAGGCTGTCGGCGTGGGTTGCGCATCTTCCGGCCAGTGGTTCTCGAAAACAACGGATGCCAGCGGCAGGCGCTGCCCCCAGCCAAGCGCCTCTAACGTGGGCTGGTTAGAAAATTTGGCGACATGGCCCAGGCACAGGATGGCAATGGGTTTGGCGCCGGGCGGCATGGCAAAGAGGTGCGCTAGAGCGGCGGGTTCGAAAAAGGATACCCAGCCCATGCCAATGCCTTCGGCGCGTGCGGCCAGCCACATGTTCTGAATGGCGCAGGCAGCCGAAGCGAGCGCCATTTCGGGCATCGTGCGCTTGCCGAACAGGTGGTTTTCGCAGCCGTCCATGAGCGCTACGACGATGACTTCTGCGCAGCTTTTGATGCCTTCGACTTTGAGCTTGAGAAATTCCGCCGTGCGGCTAGGTAACTCAGTGGCGGTACGCAGGCGTTCTTCCTCGACGAGCGCTGCCATGCCTTCGCGTAGCGTCGGGTCGCTGACGTGGATCAAGCGCCAGGGCTGCATGTAGCCGACCGAGGGCGCGGCATGGGCGGCGGCGTAAAGACGGTCGAGCAGGCCGATGGGCAATGCGCCGGGAACGAATTCGCGGATGTCGCGGCGGCTGTGGATGGCGTGATAAATCGCGGCGATGGACGCATCGTCGAAGGCGTTGGGATTTTCCGTGCTGGCGTTGTTCATCGCAGAAACAAGGCGGCGGCCGCTGCGGGGTTGGAGGGGAAGTAAAAGTGTACGTAGGATGCGGTGAGCCGTGCGCGGCGGTAAATGGCTTCGCCTTGGGTTTTGCCGGCCAGCGGCCGCTGACGGCGGGCGTGAGTAAGCGGTGTTAATGATGTTTCTGTTTTGGAATAATGGAAGGTGTGACCGCGCAGCGTGCCTTCGGGCAGGTCTGCCTCCTGCCCGCCCAATGCCGTGAGGCGCGGCTGCATGGCGACCTGGCCTGGGAGCAGCGCGGCCATCGGATGTATGTTGCCTTCCTTGTCGGCCAGTGTGTCGAACAGCACCATCATGCCGCCGCATTCGGCGAGCAGGGGTTTGTCGGCCTTCACATGGTTATGGAGTTGGGCAAATAAGTCGTGGCGCTGGGCAAGCGTTGCGGCATGCAGTTCCGGGTAGCCGCCGGGCAGCCAGAGCGCATCGCAAGCGGGCAGGGCGTCACCGGCGAGTGGTGAGAAAAAGATCAGTTGCGCGCCGAGTGATTCCAGCAATTCGAGATTCGCCGGGTAAAGAAAACAGAACGCCGCATCGCGGGCGATGGCGATGGTTTTGCCTTTGAGCAGCGGCGGCAGACTGGGAAAACTCGGCGCTGGTGATACGGTGACAACCGGTGGTCCGGCGTCGTCCAGACTGGCCAGTGGCGTTTTTTCCAGATGATCGGCCATGCGGTCGAGGCGCGCCATCAAGTCGTCGATTTCCGCTGCCTGATGCAAACCCAAATGCCGCTCGGGCAAACTCGCTGCCTCGTCACGCGGCACCGTGCCGCACCAGCGCAGGCCAGCAGGAATGCTCTCTTGCAGCATTTCTGCGTGTCCCGTGCTGGCCACGCGATTGGCCAGCACGCCGTAAAACGGCAAGTCTGGCTGATAGGTAGCCAAACCGTGGGCAATGGCGCCAAAGGTTTGCGCCATGCTGCTGGCATCGATCACCGCCAGTACGGGCAGGTTGAAACGGCGCGCGATGTCGGCGGCGGATGGCGCGCCATCAAACAATCCCATCACGCCTTCGACCAGAATGACATCTGCATTCTGCGCGGCGCGTGACAAGCGCCAGGCCGCATCGTCTTCGCCGCACATCCACAGGTCGAGGTTTTCGCACGGGTTGCCGGAGGCCGCGGCGTGAATCATCGGGTCAAGAAAATCCGGCCCGCATTTGAAGACGCGCACGCGACGGCCTTGCCGCGCATACAGCCTGGCGAGCCCGGCGACGATGCTGGTTTTGCCCTGGCCGGAGGCCGGCGCTGCAATCAATAGCGTTGTTGCCATCAAAACTCCACGCCCGGCATGGCCTTGACGCCCGCCTTGAACGCATGCTTGACCAGATGCATGTCCGTCACCGTATCAGCCGCAGCAATGAGTTTTTCAGGCGCGGCGCGGCCGGTGATGATGACGTGCTGCATGGGCGGCCGTGCGGCCAGGTCCGCCAGTACCGCATCGAGTTCAAGCCAGCCGTATTTGAAGGCATAGGTGAGTTCGTCCAGTATCACCAGACCCATTGTCGGGTCGGCAAGAAAAAGTCGGCTCTGGCGCCACGCCGCTTGCGCGGCCTGGGCGTCCTTTTCCTTGTCCTGCGTCTCCCAGGTGAAGCCTTCGCCCATCACGTGCCATTCAACATCCGGCTGGCGACGGAAGAAGCCTTCTTCGCCGGTGTCGCTGCGGCTTTTGACGAACTGCACCACGCCTGCTTTGAAGCCATGCCCGAGCGTGCGGGCGAGTACGCCAAAGGCGGCGGAACTTTTGCCTTTGCCGATGCCGGTATTGACGATTAGCAAGCCGCGCTCGGTTGCGGCCTCGGCGATTTTTTCGTCGATGATTTGTTTTTTTCGCTGCATGCGGGCAGTATGTTTATTTTCTGTCATTGCCGTGCTTTCTTTTTCATTATTCGCGTCAGGCGGCTGCCGGGCCGCGATGGAAAATCAGCTCTTCGACCGGCCGACCGCCGACGAGGTGTTCGTTGATGATGCGTTGCAGGTTCTCCGGCGTGACGTTGTAGTACCAGATGCCGTCCGGCTGCACGCAAAAAATCGGCCCGCCCCGGCAGGCGGCGAAGCAGGAGACCCGGCTGCGTTTGACGCGCAGTTCGCCCTGATCCAGCCCGGCCAGTTTGAAGGCTTCGCCGAGGCTATCGAAGAGCGCTTGCGCTGCGCCGTCAATGGTGCAGCGGGGGCCGGTGCAGACCAGCAGATGGCGGTGGTAACCGGAAATTTTTGGTTTTTCGACAGCGTTCATGTGCTGGCCTCCGCAGCGCTTTCGCTATCGTTTTCCTGGTCTGTTTCCGGGTTTTCGGCCGGGTTTTCGGCCATGGTTTCCGCTGCCAGAGTTTCGGCGATGTAGCTGGCGGGCAGGCCATACTGGGTCGCCAGTTCGTCAGGTGTCTTGCCGCTGCTGCGGATGGTTTCCAGCCAGCCGTTGAGGCCAGTGGAGAGCGAGCGTCCGGCCTGTTCACCGGCGTGGGTGCCGCCGCTTTCCACGTCGTATTTGCTGGCGTAGCCGCGCGGGGTGACCATCAGGCCATCGCGCACAAAGGTGCTGGAGTTGCCGATGAGGACGGTGGACAGCATGCCGATATTGCATTCGGTCATTTTGTCGAGCGTGGTGAATTCGATGCGCTGTTTTGGCCGGTAGGCCGACTTCACGATGGCGACTGGCGTATCCGGCCGGCGGTGGGCGAGAAAGAGGCGTCGTGCTTCCTGAATCTGCCGCGTGCGGCGGCCGCTCTTGGGGTTGTAGAGGGCGACGACGAAATCGGCGTCGGCGGCGGCATTCAGGCGTCTGGCGATGACCGGCCAGGGCGTCAGCAAATCAGACAAGGAAATGGCGCAGAAGTCGTGGGTCAGCGGTGCGCCGACCAGCGCGGCGCAGGTGTTGAGCGCCGAGGCGCCGGGGACGATTTCGACTTCGATGGCAGAATCGGGCGTCCATCCGGCCTGGAACAGGACTTCGAAGGTCGGGCCGGCCATGCCGTAGACGCCCGCATCGCCGGAAGAAACGAGGGCTACTTTCTTGCCCTGTTTTGCGCGCTCATAGGCTTCGATGGCGCGGTCGAGTTCTTCGGTCATCGATTTCTTGATGATTTCCTTGCCTTCGATCAGGTCGGTGACGAGGCGGATATAAGTGACGTAGCCGATGATTGTATCGGCCTCGGCAATCGCTGCGCGGGCGCGGGCCGTCATGTGGTCGTTGCTGCCGGGGCCAATGCCGACCAGCATGATTTTTCCGGGTTTTTTGCTTGCGTCGTTGCTTGCGGCGTTCATTGCGGCGTTCATTGTGGTGTTCATTGCGTCATTCATGTGGGCATCCTTGCGATGGAAACGGTGGCGTTGCGCCCGTCGGGGCCGCGCAGCTTGTGTTTTTCGATGATTAACTGGCTCTTGTCCGCACCAGCGGCCAAGAGGGCGGCGGCTTCCGCGACGGATGGCGTGCCGGTGTAGCGGCGCACGGTTTCCGACGGGTTGGGTACGGGCACGGTGGCCAGTTGTTGCGGGGAATAAAAACTCAGCGTCCAGCCTTGCGCGGCGGCAAATGCCAACAGACCGGCTTCGTCCGCTTTCAGCGTGATGCTGGCGATGGCCTGCACCTGTGCGGCTTCGAGCCTGGCCGCAGCGAGGGCCTCATTTACCGCGCGGGCGATGGTCGTAGCTGGCGTGCCCCGGTCGCAGCCCAGGCCAAGCGCCACCTTGAAGGAGGCAGCAGTCACTGTGCCGAGTCCTGTGGCGGTCGGTAGATCACGCGCTTGCCGGCCAGTTTGGCTGCCCACTCAGCGGGCAGTTCACGCTGGCTGATCCATAAAACAGCGCCGAATGTCTCAGGATCAACTTCTTCCAGCCGCGCAAACTGGTGGAGATTGGCCGGCAAGGGGCCGTTGCGCCCGTTGGCGTGCTTTGCCCACCAGTCGGTGCTGCCGGCCTCCTGCACCAGGGCGACCGGTTCGTCATTGACCATGGCTGCGCTGGCGCGCACGATTTCGTCGTGGCTGGCGTCAAAAGTCCAGCCCAGCTCACGGCCGAGCAGGTCAACCGCCAGCGTCTGCCGGGCGTCCGACGCCGTGGTCAACACCGGGGTTGCGTCCAGCGCCGTAGCGAGGCGGCCGGCCAGCGCGTTAGCGCCGCCGAGATGGCCGGACAGCATGGGGATGACGAAACGTCCGGCTTCGTCGATCACGACAATGCCCGGATCCGCTTCCTTGTTATTCAGGTGCGGGGCGATCAGGCGCACCACAGCGCCGAGCGAGACGATGCAGACAATGCCGTCGAAAGCCGCAAACAGCGCCGGAATCTGGTCGCCGGTTTTTCCGCTATAGCAGGCGGCGGCGCCGGGCGCGGCGGCTTCGGCTTCAGCGCGGAATTTTTCCGGCGCAAAAAGTCGGCTCTGGGGCAACGCCGCCACGACTTTTCCGGCTAGCGCGATGCCGTGGCGGGTGATGGCGACGACTGCGATGCGGCTGCTGGGGAAGGGCAGGTGCTGTGTCATGCCGGCAGCTCCGCGCGTTTGCGGCAACCGCGCCGCAGTTCGCCGCGCGTCCGTTTGGGGGTTTTCACCAGCATCAGTGAGAGATAGTTCACTTTTTCGCCTTTCAGGCTGAGGAGATCGGAGACCACGCGTTCGTCGGGCGAGCCGACTTTCTCGATGAAGCAACTGGTGGCGAGCAGGCCGCGCCGCTCAAGAAGGTCGAGCACTTCATCAAGCAGTGGTTTGACCTTGAGCAGGATCAGCGTATCGAACTCGTCGAGCAGATGGTCGATGAGCGCAACGCCATAGGCGGCGGGAATCACGGCGAAGGTGTCGTCTTCTTCGGCCAGCGTGGCGTTGATGCGGGCGGCAGCGGCGGCAAAGGAGCTGACGCCGGGAATGGTTTCCACGTCGACGTCCGGCGCCAGCTCGCGCACCACGCGGGCGAGATGGCCGAAGGTGGCGAAGGTGGAGGCGTCGCCCTCGACCAGAAAGACCAGGTCGCGGCCTGTGGCGAGCAGTTCGACGGTGCGGGTGGCGGCGCGGCTCCAGGCCTTGGCGAGAATTTCCGCGTTGCGCGTCATCGGAAACACCAGCGCTTCGGCGTCAGGCGGCACTGCCAGCCCGCCGCGCACGGCGATGTCCAGCGCGTAAGAGCGCTCTTCGGCTTTTTTGATCGGGTAGAGCCAGCGCGCGCCGGATTGCAGGGCGGCCCAGCCGCGCCGGGTAATCAATTCCGGGTCGCCGGGGCCGAGGGAGACGCCGATCAGGCGGCCGTAGCGCTGGCCAGGGTAGTGGCTGTGGTTTTTGTCAGGCATTTTCCTGGGGCTTTCGGGCAGTGACGATCCAGATCGGGTTTTGCGCCGCCAGCCGGTGCATGTCGAGAATCGGCTGGCTGCGCGAGGCCTGCAACTGCGTTACCTCCCACGGCGCGCCAGCGGCGGCCAGCGTGGCGGTGGCGGTGGCGAGGTTTTCAAAGGTGACGAAATTCATCACCAGGCGGCCATCGGGCTTCAGGCGATTGAGGATGAGCGTGATGAGCTGGGCTAGTTCGCCGCCGGAACCGCCGATGAATACGGCGTCCGGATCGGGCCAGGTGTCGAGCCCTGCCGGCGCCTTGCCTTCCAGCAAGGTGTAGTTGGTGGCCTTGAGGCGGCGGGCATTCGCGCGCGCGTTGGCGGCATCCTGCGGGTTTTTTTCGATGGCCCAGACATGGCCGCGGGAAGCCAGCCGCGAGGCTTCCAGGCCGACCGAGCCGGAACCGGCGCCTATGTCCCAGACCATGCTGTCAGGACGCAAGCTGAGCTTGGCGAGCGAGACGGCGCGGGCTTCGAGCTTGGTGATCAGACCCTTTTCAGGTTGCCGCTGGATGTAATCGGCATCCTCGAAACCGAAGAGGGCGCGGCGTTCGGGGTTGTTGCGTTCAGTGTTACTGCGTTCTATTTCGCTGCGTTCGATGAGCACGACGTTCGGGTCGGGGAAGCGTTGCGCTGCGGCGGCCGCCAACGACAGGTCGGCGAACAAGGCTTCATCGGCTTGCGCCAGGCGTGCGGCGACCGAGAGGCGGATATCTGTGTCATAGCCTGCCGCCAGCAGGGCGCGGGCGATGCGGTCAGGGCCGTTGGCGGGACTGGTGAAGGTGGCGACGCGCGGGTGTTCGGCAACCGCACGCATGAGCGGGTAGAGGCCGTGCGCAGGCGTCGCGCCGGACGTCCAGGCATCCCACTCGCCCGCATCGGCGCCATGGCAGGAGGCGATCCGGTAGTCCTGCCAGGGCCGCTTGAGCCGCGCGAAGGCGAGTTGCAGGGTGGATGGCGCCGGCATGATGGTCACGGCATCTTTGCCCAGCTTGCCCATGAGGAAGGCGGCGATGCCATGGCATAACGGGTCGCCCGTGGCGAGCACGGCGCTGGATAGTCCCTGCGCGCGGGCGGCTTCGATCCAGCCCGGTACTTTGCCCAGGGCGCCGCCCATATCATGCACCGTGACGCCGTCGCGCAGATGGGGGCGCACCAGCGCCAGCGTGCGGCCAGCGCCGATGATGACATCGGCCGCGCCGAGGTGCTCGCGCGCGGCATTGGTCAGCCCGGTCCAGCCGTCATCGAGTATGCCCAGCAGGGTGCAGGGTGGTTGGGGTTCAGGCAAGCTCGCTCTCCTTGACGCTGACAATCGGTTGACCTTCAAAATCGCAGACCAGCACGGTGAGCTGGTAAGGGCCGGGGTAGCAACTGCGCAGGCTCTTGATGGCGCGGATGGCCAGCGCGCGGTGGAAGGGCACGGTGAGGCCAAGGGTTTGCAGGCGCTCCGCGGCGAAACGCGCGGTTTCGGCATTGCGGATTTCCTCGACCAGATCGGGCGGCGCGCCGACCTCGGCGGCGGAGTCGGCCAGCAGGTCGCGGTTGACTTCTTCCTTCCAGGCATGGGTCACGGCGAGGCCCTGGCCCATTTTGCTCAGCTTGCCGACCATCGCGCCGACGGTGATGTGCTGCATGTGCTGCCGGATGGCGGCCTGAAAGGCGGCCTTGACGAAGTCGCCCATCTGCACGAAACAGGATTCGTCGAGTTCGGGCAACTGGCGCATGGCGAACTTCTCGGTACGGCCGCCGGTGGTGAATACGACATGGGTTTGCCCCTGATTGGCGGCGACATCCACGGCCTGCACCACGCTGGCGCGAAAGGCGGCGGTGGAATACGGGCGGACGATGCCGGTGGTGCCGAGAATCGAGATGCCGCCGAGTATGCCCAGCCGCGAGTTGAGGGTCTTTTTGGCCATTTCTTCGCCGCCGGGAACGGAAATGGTCACTTCCAGGCTGTCGCCCGCCGCCAGCAGGGCGGCGCCGGTGCGCTCGACATTTTCCGTGATATTGCGGCGCGGTACCGGGTTGATCGCCGGGCCGCCGACCTCCAGGCCCAGCCCCGGCTTGGTGACGATGCCGACACCGGCGCCGCCTTTGAGGATGACGAGGCCACCGCCATGAGGGATGCGGCGCACATCCGCCGTCAAATGCGCGCCATCGGTGGCATCCGGGTCGTCGCCCGCATCCTTGATGCTGACCGCATGGGCGCAATGCTCGTCCACCCGGCCATCGACAATGGTGAAGTTAACCTCCTGGCCGTTGGGCAGGCGGCAGACAATCTGTTCCGGCACGCTGCCCTGCATCAGTCCCTGGGTGGCGGCTATCGCGGCGGCGGCGGAATTGGCGCCGGTAGTAAACCCCGTGCGGTTGCCGCGCTGCCGTTTGGCCGTGCCCTTGCGGACTTTTTCCGGAGTGGGGGTGCTGGAGGCTGCGTCCGGTTGCATGTCACTGGTGGTGGAACTGGCGGCGGGCATGCTCAGACCGCATTCCTTTGTCGGCTTTCAGCAAGGCCAAGCAGGGCGTGGATTGCGGCCACCACCAGGGTGGAGCCGCCCTTGCGGCCGCGTAGGGTTATCCACGGCACGGTATCGATCTGCGCTAGCAGCGCCTTGGATTCGGCGGCGGAAACGAAGCCGACCGGCATGCCGATGACCAGCGCCGGGCGCAGATTTTCTTCGCGGATCAGGCGCACGATTTCAATCAGCGCCGTGGGCGCGTTGCCGATGCCGATGAGGGCATTGTCCAGCAAACCGAGGCGGTGGGCTTTGCGCATGGCCTGCACGGCGCGGGTGGTTTCTTCGGCTTTGGCCTGTTCGATGACATCGGCATCGGAAATGAACTGCTGTGTGAAGAGGCCGAAGTGCGCCAGGCGCGTGGCCGAGAGGCCGACGCAGATCATCTCGACATCGGCAATGATGGCGGCGCCGCCCTTGAGGATGGCGGCAAGGCCCGCGTCGATCGCCTGCGGATGAAATTCGGTCAGGCCGTTGAATTCGAAATCGGCATTGGCGTGGATCATCCGCCGCACGATGGACCATTGCTCGTCGCTGTAGGTGTGAGGTCCGACTTCGGCGTCGATGATGGCGAAGGAGTCATGTTCGATGGCGCGTCCGGCGGCGGTGAGCTGCTCGGTGACGGTGTTGGCGGCGTTGATCGTCATGGCTTATGCGTGGCTTGGGTGGGGGTGGGTTTGCGCATGAGTTTGCGCAGGGGTGTGCGCATGATCCTCTGCACTGTGATGCGTGTGGGTATGGCTGTGGTCGTGCAGATGCTCCTCTTCCGCCGCCAGCCGGTATTTGCAGCCGTCGCATTCGAGCAGACCGCCTTCGGCCAGCTCGTGTCCGGCGGCCTTGGCGTCGAGCAGGTCGAAGATGCCCGCATCGAAACCAAAGTGCGTGCCCAGCGCGAAGGCTGTTTGCGGATACTGGTCCTGCAGGCGCACGAGCTGCGCCTTGATGCGCTCGATCAGCACGCCGGTAAACAGATACACCGGAAGGATGCAAATCTGCGTCATGCCGAGACGGATCTGGCGTTGCACGACCGTTTCCAGGCGCGGCCAGGTGATGCTGGTGAAGGCCAGGTCGACCAGGTCGTGGTCGCCGTCTTCGAATAGCCAGCGCGCCATTTTCGCCAGTTCGCCATTGGCGCCGCTATCCGACGAGCCACGGCCGAGCAGGATGACGCCGGTGGTGCGCGGGTCGGGCATGTCCAGTTGTTTCATCAGGCCGTCGAGCTGGCCCTTGAGCACGGCGAATATCTCGCGGCCCATGCCGAGGTGGCGCATGCAGTCGAAGCGCACGCCGGGATGGCGCAGGCGTGCGGCGTTGAGGGCGGCCGGCAATTCCATCTTGACGTGTCCGGCGGCATTGAGAATGAAGGGCAGGGCGATAACCCGGCGCGCATTTTGTGCGGCGCGGTCGAGCCCTTCGTCCAGCAGCACTTCGGCGTGTTCGATGAAGCAAACCTCGATCCGCCATGCCGGGTGGCGCTCGCGCCACTGGACGGCAAAACGCAGGATTTCCTCATTGCCTTCGCGGTTGCGCGAGCCGTGGCCGACGAGGAGAAAACTGGTGTCGTTCATGATGAAGAGCCTTTAGCGTGAAATACTTGGGCAAGCGCGCTGTGTAATAACCGAGCGAAGCGAGCCAGAAAGAAGCC
>JBAQUE010000226.1:0-17469 GCA_049297315.1 Rugosibacter sp. | reverse complement strand
GCCATCCCGCTGCCTCGATGCGGCTTCGGCATCTGCATCGCCTCGGTGCGCGCTACGGCGAGGATTTCATCCATGCGCTGCCGGGGTCGCGCCGGCTACGGGTGCCGGGACTCGCCGAAGATTATTTCCTGTTCGGCCAGCTGGCCCTGCTCGCGCCGTGCCGCAATCTCGAACAGAAGCTGATTCGCTACCGCTGGCACGGCGGCAACGTTGGCGCCACGCGCTGGCTCGAACAGATGCGCGTGGCATTGTCGATCTCACGCCACCTGGTCGACTCGCTGGCGGCGATGCAGGACTGCGCCAGCGTCGATCCGGCGCCGTTCTGCACGCACGGCGAGGCACTGTTCGAAATCGAGGACCGGCGCGACTTCAGCACGGAATACATCCGTATGCGCGGATTGCTGCAGAAGCTGGTGCCGGACGGCGCCGACCTGCGCCGCGAGCTGGCGTTCCGCCGTGTCGCCGCGGTGCGTTCGGCGCCAGTGATGGCCGCGCGCTTCGCTTTTTTTGCGGCCTGCCACGGTACGCGGCAGACCGAGCGCCGCGCCGTCAAGTCGTGGTTGTTGCGCGGCCTGCGCCGGCAGCCAAGGCTCACCTTGCCCTCGTTGGTGCGGACAGCATGAGCCCTCTCGTCAGTGTCGTGATACCGACCTACAACCGCGGCCACTGCATCGAGGAGTGCATCCGCAGCGTGCAGATGCAAGGCTATGCGGATATTGACGTCATCGTCGTCGACGACGCCTCCGGCGACGACACGCGCGAGCGCGTTGCGCGTATCGGCGATCCGCGCCTGCGCTACATCGCGCACGAGTACAATCGTGGCGGCGCCGCGGCGCGTAATACCGGCATCTGTGCCGCCCGCGGCAGCTACATCGCCTTTCTCGACAGCGACGACCGCTGGACCCATGACAAGCTGGAGAAGCAGATGCGCGGGCTGCTGGCGCAAGGGCCGGAATGCGGCTTCAGCTATACGTGGCTGCTCTGCGTCGATGACGAGGGCAGGGAGAGCGCAAGCGTCAGCACCGCCTATGAAGGCGATTGCCGGCGGCGGATACTGGTGTCGAACTTCGTCGGTTCGTTCTCCAACGTGGTGATACGACGTGATCTGCTGGAACTGGTCGGCTGCCTCGACGAAACGATGCGTAGCTGCCAGGACTGGGATCTGTTCATCCGCCTGTTGCGGCTGACCCGTGTCCATTGCCAGCGCGATTATCTGGTTCATTACCGGCAGAGCAGCGATGATGGGGTTCGTATTTCGCTCAATCCGCGGGCAGTGGTGCAGGGGCACCGGCGCATCCGCCAAAAATTCGCCGACGAATACCTGGCCATGCCGCGCGAACAGCGGTGCGAGGCGCTGCGTGCGTACTTCAACGCTTTCGCCGGCATCGGCGCCTTCGGTGAGGCGCTGAAGATGTGCGGCGCCATGCTGATCGAGCGCGTCAGCCCGCTCGAATGGCCGCATTTGTCGCGTGGACTGGCGCGCGCGGCGAAGACGGCCGCGCGCAGGACGTGGAACGGTTGGCGCGTGCGGAAGGTCGGTGTCGGGAGTGCGGCGCGATGAAGCAGACGTCCGTTCTCGCCCCGGCCGCCGTGGCGTTGGCGAGCGTCGTACTCGGCGCGGCAACGGTCGTGTATGTGGGCTGGGCCAGCGGCAGCATGATGCGGGTGGCGGTATTGCCACTGGTGATCGCGCTGCTGGCACTGCTGACGGTGGACAAGCGGCGTCTGTTCCTGCTCATCATGCTGTTCCGTACCATCGGCGACCCGATTTTCGACGCGACCAGATTCAGCCTGGGCGGCGTGAACATCGGCGCCGGCGCCGCGCTCAACGCGCTGATGATCCTGATCGCGCTGCTGTTCTTCATCGAACGTCCCGTTACGCAATCCCGGCCGCGCATTCCGCTCTGGGTGCCGCTGATCTTGTTGGTCCTGGTGGCCTCGGTGCTGCGCTCGCCCGATCGGATGAACGCCTTGCGCACCATGCTCGTGCTGGTGTCGTATGCGGCAGTATTCGCGATCCCGTTTTATGTGGGGCGAAACAACGGCGACATCCGTGTCGCCATCCGCATCGTGCTGCTGTCCTCCCTGTTGCCGGTGCTGTATGCGTTCGTCGATATCGCGCTCAACTGGGGCGGCGGCGGAGCGGAGGGCTTCCGTCTCAAGAGCAGCTTCAGTCATCCCAACATCTTCGCCTTCTACCTGCTGCTGGTGGTTTCGCTGCTGCTCTATCGGCTCAAGGCGAGCATGCCACTCCCCACGACGGGAAAACGCTGGCTGCTGGGTTGCTACATGGTTTTTCTGCTCGGACTGCTGGTGCTGACCAAGACTCGCAGCGCCTGGCTAGCCTGCTTTTTTATCTTCGGCGCATACGGTGCGCTGTTCGAACGGCGCATGCTGCTCTACCTTGTGGCGGTGCCGCTGCTGGCCTTGCTAGTGCCGGACGTGCGCGACCGCCTGCTCGATCTGACCGTCACCAACGACTACGATCCGTACGCCCAGCTCAATTCCTTCGACTGGCGCGTGCAGATATGGAAATCCGGCATCGCATGGATGAAACCGCTTTCCCTGCTGATCGGTTATGGGCTTGATTCGTTCAGCTTTTACTCGCCGCAGTTCTTCGACCTGGCCGGCAACATCAATTTCGCCGCGCATAACGTCTACGTGCAATGGTTCTTCGAGACGGGTGCGCTGGGCATGCTCTGCCTGGGATGGGTGTTCTACTGCGTGCTGCGCATGCTCGGCCGGAACCTCGAGACAGACAAGGCCGGCGCGGTCGTCATGATCCTGCTGGTGCTCGCCTATCTCCTCGTCTGCGCTTCCGACAACATGATCGACTACCTGTCGTTTAACTGGTATTTCTGGTTCATTGTCGGCACCGCTTGCAGCACCTCGCTCGCGAAGAAGCCGCTGCCCAGGGAGATGACGACTGCCCATGCGCCGGCAAGTCCCGCGCCGATGCCGAGGCGCCGCCGTCTGGTGCATGCCACTCGGTCGAGCGGGCGCGTGCAATGAGCGACGCGGACTGGCTCGCGGACTTGCGGCGCTGCCTCTCGCCGCGGCCCATGCTCAAGGAGCAGTCGCTGTGGGCGATCTGGGTGTATCGCTTCGGACGACGCGTGGACCGCCGTCCCGAGGGCATCGTCCGGCGCGTGCTGACGTCGATTTACTGGCCGCTCTTCAGACTGACCGAGACGCTATTCGGGATAAGCCTGCCGAAATTGGCGCACATCGGGCCGGGCCTGCGCATCTGGCATTTCGGCGGCATTTTCATCCACCATGAAGCACGCCTCGGTGCCCGTTGTACCTTACGTCAGGGCGTCACCATCGGCAATCGCATCGACGGCGGGCCGGTGCCGGTGATCGGCGACGACGTCGAGTTCGGCGCCTATGCCCAGGTGCTGGGCGACGTCCGCATCGGCAACGGCGTCCGCATCGGGGCGCTGTCCGTGGTGCTATGCGACGTGCCGGACGGCGCCACCGCCGTCGGCAACCCGGCACGCGTGATCTCGCGCGAAGCGGCCGTGAAGGACTGGCTGTGCTCGGTATCGCGCATCGAAGCGGGACATTCGGCATGATGCGAGACGACGATTTTTTCCGCCTGCGCGTGGCCTATCTGGTCAACCAGTACCCGAAGGTCAGCCACAGTTTCATCCGGCGCGAGATCCAGGCGCTGGAGCGGCGCGGCCTGGAGATTACGCGAATCGCATTGCGCGGCTGGCAAGACCGGCTGATCGATGCCGAGGATCTGCGCGAGCGCGGCAAGACGCGCTATCTGCTGGAGGACGGGATTTCCTGGCTGTTCGTTGCGCTGTTGCGGACGATGCTGGCGAAGCCCGTGCGGTTTGCCTCGGCGCTGTTCCTTGCCTTGCGCATGGGTCGGCGCGCGGACCGGCCGTGGCCGCTGCATCTGGCCTGTCTCGCCGAAGCCTGCCGCCTCGTGTCCTGGCTGGAAGAGAGCGGAGCGCAGCACCTGCATGCGCATTTCGGCACTAACTCGGCCGAGGTGGCGATGCTGGCCCACGTCCTGTGCGGCATTCCCTACAGCTTTACGGTGCACGGCCCCGAGGAATTCGACAAGCCCGAGTTCATCGGTCTGCGCGAAAAAATCGCGCACGCGGCGTTCGTCGTCGCCATCAGTTCCTACGGCCGCAGCCAGCTGTTTCGCTGGAGCAGGAGCGCCGATTGGTCCAAGGTGCGTGTCGTGCATTGCGGGCTGGAAAGCGCTTTCTATGAAGTGCCGCTAGTGGCCTTGCCGCGCCGGCCGCGACTGGTCTGTGTTGGTCGTCTCTGCGCGCAGAAAGGGCAGCTTCTGCTCATCGAGGCCGCCGCCGCGTTGCGGCGCGAAGGCATGGATTTTGAACTGGTGCTGGCGGGCGACGGCGAGATGCGCGGCGAAATCGAAGCTGCTGTCGAGAGACACGGACTCGCAGCAGCGCACGTGCGCATCACCGGCTGGATTTCTGGCGAACAAGTGCGCGCCGAAATACTCGCCGCACGGGCGCTGGTGCTGCCCAGTTTCGCCGAAGGGCTGCCGGTCGTAGTGATGGAGGCGATGGCCTTGCGGCGGCCGGTGTTGACCACCTTCGTCGCCGGCATCCCGGAATTGGTGGTAGCGGGCGAAAGCGGCTGGCTGTTCGCAGCCGGCTCGGTGGACGAGTTGGTTACCGCGATCGTCGATTGTCTTGAAACTTCCGACGAGGATCTGGATTGCATGGGCACCATGGCGCGCCAGCGCGTCCTGGCGCGGCACAATGTCGATCGAGAAGCGGCCAAGCTGGCAACGTTGTTTCAAGATTCCGTACTCGCCGACAGCGTCGCGGAGGTGGCGGCATGAATATCGTGTTCCTGCTGCTATGGCTGCCCCTCGCCATCTGGGTCGGTGTGCTGCTGTTGCAGTCGATCTGCGCCGTATCGCCCGCGCCGGGACTGCCACTTGCATCGCTACGGCCCAGGGTCGCGATCCTGATTCCGGCCCACAACGAGGGGGTCGGGATCGCTGCCACGCTGCAGTCCCTGTTGCCGCAATTGCAGCCGGGCGATCGTCTGCTGGTGGTGGCCGACAACTGCGACGACGACACTGCCGCCGTCGCCGCGGCGGCCGGCGCGGAGGTCGCGAAACGGTGCAATGCCACCGAGCGCGGCAAAGGCTACGCGCTCGATTACGGTTTGCGCCGCCTGGCCAAGGATGCGCCCGAGGTCGTGATCATGATTGATGCCGACTGCATCGCGGAGGCCGGCGCCATAGATTGCCTTGCCAAGGCCGCCGCTACGAGTGGCCGGCCGATACAGGCCCTGTACCTGATGCGATCGCCGCAGACGGGCGGCACGTTCGGCCAGTTGCGCGAATTCGCCTGGCTGATGCGCAATCTGGTGCGGCCGATGGGCTATCTGCGTCTCGGCCAGCCGTGTCAGTTGATGGGAACGGGAATGGCCTTCCCATGGCCGCTGATCGCCTCGGTGCCGCTGGCCAGTGCGCATCTCGTCGAAGACATGCAGCTTGGCGCCGATCTTGCCCGTGCCGGCGCAGCGCCGCTATTCTGCCCGCAAGCCGTGGTGCGCAGCGAGTTTCCCGCCAGCGGCGCGGGCCTGAGGCAGCAGCGCCGGCGCTGGGAGCACGGCCATCTCGGCATGATCGCCAACAGGGTGCCGGCATTGCTGGCCGAGGCGATCAAGTACCAGGACCCGGGACTGTTCGCGCTTGCGCTCGACATGTCAGTGCCGCCGCTGGCACTGCTGGTACTGCTGCTGGGGGCACTCGCGGCGCTCTCGATCATCATATCCTCTGCGCTTGCGGTAGCCCTTGCGTTCGGTCTCCTGTTCGCATTGTCGGCCGCGATACTGCTGGCATGGCGTTATCATGGCCGCGCCGTGCTCAGCTTGCGTGCGCTGTTGCTGGCGCCGGCCTATGCGCTGGCCAAACTGCCGCTGTATGCCGGCTTCCTGCGCCGGAGGCAGACGGAGTGGGTGAGGTCGAGCCGGGATTGACCTTGCCCCTGTTTTTCGTACTCCATAGGCTACCTATTTACTCTGTCACAAACGTCGTCTTGCGTTTTGTCGTCCGCAGCAAGGACATTGTGCGCGGCGTTCGATCAACTGAAAGCTGAGCTGGTAACGGATTGTGGTGATTGAGTCTGATACGTGCCGCTGTGCGCGCTGGGCTGCCGCGAGGGATGTCATCCGCGGGAAGCGCAGGAACTTGGCGGACGGCGAAGTTTTTTTGCCGCCGGCGGGTTTGCCGGCGGCAATGCATTCGGTGACCAGCAATCTGTAGGCGGCAATACTCAATGTCGCGTGATGATGAAAGCCTCGCCAACCTCGCCCTGACCTTGCCCCTGTTTTCCGTACTCCATAGGCTACCTATTATGCGGAGATTCTGTCTTGCTGCTGGGCCGCATTCCAGCGTTGCTCAAATGCCATGGGGCTGACGTGCCGCAAGGTTGAGTGCAACCGTTTGTGATTGTAAAACGTCAGCCAACTGATCACTTCATCCCTGGCATCGCGCCGGGTGGCAAACGTTCTGCCATACAGCCGGCCGACCTTGAGTCGGCCGCACAGGCTTTCCGTGGGTGCGTTATCCCGGCAGTTGCCCTGGCGACTCATTGACGATTTCATTTTGTACGCTTTGCGCGCGTCCTGAAATGCATGACTGCACTACTGGCTACCGCGATCTGAGTGAAAGATCAGCCCCGGTTTGGGACGGCGTCTGAATCACGCCATGCGCAGGGCATCGGTGACCGCGCTGGTCTCTGCATGTGAGGCAACATGCGCCAGCCCAATCTTGTGCGTGACGATCCAGGCCTACTTTTTGAACCCGTTTCTGGGCACAGCGATTCCCTCGTGAAGTACGCCGTCGTCTTTTTGAATATATCTTGACCCGCGCCAGCTCAGCACGCAGCCGGGCCAGTTCCATTTGCTCGGCGCTGACCGGCTTGTCCCCCGTCCCGGTAAGCTCTCTTTTTTACTGCGACGAACCCAGTTGCCGAGCGCGTCTGTGACGGCATACCCAATCCCTTGGCCGTCACGGCCACCCCTTGCCCACCTTTGACTAACCGAACGGCTTCCAGCATACATGCCTGGGTGTTCTTTCCCCGAACTTGCGTTCCCTTGCTTCTGCCCATTTCATACCGCCATCGCTTTAGTTTAACCATCAGCCATGGCGTACGTTTCCCGGCGGCAAGAACAGTGCGGGTGCCCGCTCAATTGCGCCCGTACTTGTCCTCGAAGCGGACGATGTCGTCTTCGCCGAGATAGGCGCCCGACTGCACTTCGATGATCTCGAGCGGTATCCGGCCGGGGTTCTCGAGACGGTGGGTGTGCCCGAGCGGAATGTAGGTGGATTCGTTTTCGGCAAGCAGGTAAATCTTCTCGCCGCAGGTGACGCGCGCTGTGCCGCGCACGACCACCCAGTGCTCGGCGCGGTGGTGATGCATCTGCTGCGACAGGGTGGCGCCGGGATTGACGACGAGCCGCTTGACTTGGAAGCGCGATCCGCTATCGATGCTGTCATAATAGCCCCAGGGGCGGTGGATCTTGCGGTGTGCGTCGCCCTCGCTGCGCTTTTCGCGCTTCAGCTTCGCCACGATGTCTTTCACGCGCTGCACGCTGTCCTTGTGGGCCACTAGCACGGCGTCGGGAGTCTCGACCACCACCAGGTTGTCGACGCCGACGCAGGCCAGCAGCCGCGACTGCGAGATTGCCAGCGTAGAGCGCGAGTCCAGCGCCACCACGTCGCCGCTGAGCAGGTTGCCGTCCCCGTCCTTGTCCGCGATTTGCCACAGGGCATCCCAGGAGCCGATGTCGGACCATTGCGCCTGCAAGGGAATCACGACGCCCTCGCCGCGCGGCAGTTTTTCCATGACGGCATAGTCGATCGATTCGGCCGGGCAGTCGAGGAAGGCGGCCGCATCAACGCGGATGAAGTCGCTGTCGGCGCGCCGCCCGGCGAAAGCGGCGGTGCACGCGGACAGGATGTCGACGCGATATCGTCCGATGCGCTCCAGCCACACCGAGGCGCGCATCATGAAGATGCCGCTGTTCCATACATGGCCACCTGCGGCGAGATAGCGCTCGGCCGTGGCCTGGTCCGGCTTTTCGACGAAGCGCGCGATCAGGTGGGCGCCGTCGTCACCATGCTGTTCGCCGACGCCGATATAGCCGTAGCCGGTTTCCGCGCGCGTCGGCGCCACGCCGAAGGTCACCAGCCTGCCGGCGGCGGCGTGCGTCATGGCCAGCGCGACGGCGCGCTGAAACATGGGGGTATCAGCGATGATGTGGTCCGCCGGCATGACCAGCAGGAGCGGGTCGCCGCCATGCTCGGCCGCGGCCAGCGCGGCCAGCGTGAGTGCGGGCGCCGTGTTACGCCCGGCCGGCTCTAGTATCAGCGCGGCCGACGTGATGCCTGCCTGGCGCAATTGTTCCGCGGTGATGAAGCGATAATGCTCATTGCTTACGACCATCGGCGGCAGCACCCGCCCCTCCTGGCCGAGGGGGAAGCTTGCCGGAATGCGCGCCGCCGTGATTTGCAGCAGGCTGTCCTTGCCGGTCAGCGCCAGGAGCTGCTTCGGATGCTGCTCGCGCGACAGCGGCCACAGGCGCGAGCCGGAGCCGCCGCAGAGAATGAGGGGCAGCAGATCCACGGCGCGGACTCAGAGCAGATATTTGCGCAAGGCTACGCCCGTTTCGGGATGGCGCAGGCCGAATTCGATGGTGGCCTGCAGGTAACCGATCTTGCTGCCGCAATCGAAGCGCATGCCCTGGTAGCGGTAGGCCAGCACGCGTTCTTCTTTGAGCAGCGCGGCGATGCCGTCGGTGAGCTGGATCTCGCCGCCCGAGCCGTTGCGGAGATTGCCGAGGTGATGGAATATGCGCGGCGACAGTACGTAGCGTCCGACCACGGCCAGCGTCGACGGCGCATCGTCGGGATGCGGCTTCTCGACGATGGCGGAAACCGTTTCGACATTCTCGCCGCATGGATCCGATGCGACGATGCCGTAGCTGCGCGTGTCTTCGCGCGGCACGTCTTCGACGCCGAGCAGCGAGCATTGATAATCGTCGTAGGCATCCACCATCTGTTTCATGACCGGCGTTCCGCCGTCGATCAGGTCGTCGGCGAGCAGCACGGCGAAAGGGTCGTCGCCGATTGCCGGTTTCGCGCACAGTACCGCGTGGCCGAGCCCCAGTGCTTCCGGTTGGCGGATGTAGATGCAATGGATGTTCTTCGGCATCAGCTGGCGCACGAATTCGAGGGTTTCGGTCTTGCCGCGGCGATCGAGTTCGTTTTCCAGTTCGTAGGCCTTGTCGAAGTGATCCTCGATCGCGCGTTTGCTGCGTCCCGTGACGAAGATCATGTCGGTAATGCCGGCCGCCGCCGCTTCTTCTACCGCGTACTGGATCAGCGGCTTGTCCACGATCGGCATCATCTCCTTCGGACTGGCCTTCGTTGCCGGAAGAAAGCGCGTGCCGAGCCCGGCGACGGGCAGTACCGCTTTGGTGATTCTTCTCATTGGGGATTCTCCATGTTGGATGGTTGATGTCGATTCATTGATCTTCGATACCCCTGGCGGCGATGACCAGGACGATGCAGACGGCGGTGAAGGCGATCATTGCTTTTGATCCGCACCAGCCATCGAATATTCCTTCCATAGCCATGGATAAGCTGCGCACACCTGAATCGATGCCGATGCCCTCGACCGCGGAAATGGCGGCACCGGCCACCAGCGACAGCAGGATGGCGGTGCCTGATGATGCCCAGCCACTTGAACACTCCAGCTCGTTTCACAGCGTTTCTTCCGTCCTTTGCACCAATCTTGCAGCGCTCCAGACGCGGCGGCAATAGCCCGAACGGGCCTGGAATCCATCTGCATCAGCGTTGGCCGTAGTTTTTGGGCAGAAACTGCAGGCGATCCCAGGGGAAACCCTTGAGCACCGCGTAGGCCGGCGTGCCCGCGAACAATGCGGGGTAGGGGTCGGGTTCCCCATGCGCGGCGTAGGATGCGGGATTCTGCATGCGCAAGCTGATCGCGCCGGCCTTGTCCCATACCACGAAACCGTATTTCTGCGCCGCGCGGGCAATGATTCTTGCGATCGGATGCAGCTTGAGCGCGTCCACGTCGACAGCGGGATCGAGGCGGAAGCGCAGGCCTTCGGGTATGCGATCCGGCGCCGCCTTGGGGTTGAAGCCATCGGAGCGGTTCGCCGGCCAGGAAACGACGCCGGCCCTTTCGGTATCCCCCAGCGCGATGCCGATGACATGACGAATCTCGCCGCGGCGCAGCTCCTCGGCAGTGATCTGGCCGCCGAGAAACGGCAGCCCTGTCGCGGTGGTGCCGTAATGATTTCGCCAGATGCCATTGCTTTGCGAGACGTGGTCCATGCGGCCTCCCCAACACGCCTGCCAGCGGCCGTCGACCTTGCGTGCGCGCCAGAACTCCCAGAGCGCGTCGGTGGCCGGCTGGTAGATCGTCATCTCGGCATCGCTGCCGCCGGCCGGTTGTGCCTCGGGCGGAATCGGCACGGCCTGCCATTGCTGCGCCAGGTCGCGATCCTTGAATCCCTTGCGCTGGCAGTCCCATTCTTCCACCGTCACTGTCGGCACGTCGGACCCCGCGACGAAGACCGGGCTGGCGAAGGACCAGGTGTTGATCGCGACGCCGCCGTAATAGGCCTGGATCTGGCGCAGGATCTCGGCGCCATAGCGGGCGGAGTTTTCATTCAACGGGGCATCGCGCGGAATCGGCGTGTACCAGAAGCTGGACTTGGCGAAGACGGCGTCGGTAGGAAGCGGCGCATCGCGATTCGCGGAGTATTCTCCTGCCATGGCCGCGGCGTGCGCTGCCAGCGCCAGAAGGCCCCAGCCGGTATGTCGCAGCGACCTTGCCAATGACATTGTTCGCGGCGGCGTACGCCTCGCCCCTTCGTCGGCCATGCGCTATGCCTCGGCTTTCCGGAACAGAGCCTTTACGCTGTCGACAACGAAATTGTCGAAGCATTCCGACTTGCTCCTGAAGCACGACGGGTAGGTCCTGATCAAGTCGAGATGGGACAGTTCGGTGCTCTCGTAGTAGCGGACCGGCCTCAAGGCGTGCGAGCTCGTTTTCCAGAGATCGCGGTAGTCTTCCAGAGACCATCCGTTGACGTGACTGAAGTCGATCGGCTTGAGTCCATTGTGGACGGCGAAATCGTTGATGACATCCTTGGCGAACAGGAACTGGCAGTAGGGAACGGTGATGGAATCGTAGGCATGTTCGCCGAACGGCGAATAGTAAAGGGGGCCAAAATCGAGATAGAGATAGCCCCCTTTCTTGAGCACCCGCGCCGCTTCGGACAGCACGTCCGCGGGGGACGCTACGTGCTCGAACGCGTCGTAGGAGAAAACGAAGTCGAATGTTTCGTCGTCGAACTGCTGGTCGGCCGCGTCCATCATCATCAGGTGCACTCCTTGGCGCGCGGCTCGTTCGTCGAATCCGGCGTCCCGGAAATCGATGGCCGTCGCTTCCTTTCCTTCTCTGGCGAGGTGGCAACTCACCATTCCGTCCCAACAGCCAATCTCGAGAAAGGAAGTTGCCTGCCGCCCGCCTGGAAACGCCAGCAGATTCGCGGCCCTTGCTCTTCCTCTTGCGTCGAGGGAGTCGGCATCCCAACCGTATTTCGGCGGAAAGGGATACCGGCTCTGGAGCATTTCCAGCGTGCCACGGTCGAGATAGGAAGGACGGGTCGAAGCTATCGAAAAAACGCGCGACGTTTCGAGCTTGTCCCGCAACCGCGGGCCGTTCCTGACCAATTCCCGCAGACCATGGTGAACTGGTTGCGGAAGTATTCTTTTCGCCAGCGACTTGATGTTTGCATGCATGTCGGATTGAAGCCTCCGTCCGTGAATCGACTGTTGTCTCGAATAGCGCAATGCAGCGACCGCGCAGCAGCCCGGTCCCCGCTGTTTCTTTGTTATGAAATGGCAGCCATCGGCTCCCGCCATTGAGCGGCCTCTTCTTCGGCGCCGCTGCCTGCGCCATCGGTTTGGAGCAGGTATTCGGCACAATGGCACTTGAATATCCGGCGCAGCACAGGCGAAGCACCACGGACGACGAAGCCGAGTCGGCATTGCGACTGGTGGCCGTACAGCAACATGAGCAGGCCGATGAATGCGCTGTCGACATAGGGCACGTCGCTCAGGTCGATATCGACATCGATCCGCTGCCGGGCTGCTCTCTCGAAACTGCGGCGCATCGGTGTCAGATTGGCCCCGCACCAGGCGCCGTGCGGCCTGATGCAGCGGCGGCGAGCATTGTCCAAACACGACGATACCCAGGCATTGGCGAGTGCCGCCTGGCATGGCGCACGGAGCCTTTGATACAGCGCACCGGGGATCACACGCGTCAAGAACAGGCGCAGCAGCATGGCGCCGTCCCGCAGATAGCGCCGCCAGAGCATTGGTTCCTCCTTGATGCGCCACAGCCATTCAAGGCCGCTGTGCTGCATCCACCGCGGCGCGCGCCGCACGCTGCCTGCCGCGAAGTTAACCACCGCGCCGAGATGGCTCACGACCGGCACCCGAAGGCGCGAGCGGTTGCGTTCGATCCAGGCTTGGCCTTTCTTCGCGCCCAAGGCAACGACAAGGAAATCGGCCCCGCTGCCGTTGATGTCGTCGATCACGGCATCCGTGCTGAGCTCGTCGACGGAACCGAAGCCCGGCGAACGGCAGCCGACGCAGCGCAGGCCGCTGCGCGCGGCATTGATCCGATCCGCAGCAGCAGCGGCGACGCCATCCGGACCGCCGAATAGGTAGAGCGAGAGCTTCCGTTCCAACTGCTGCTGCAACCGTTCGAACAACCCCGAGCCGGTAACGCGTTCGTTTATCGGCACGCCGAAGAGCCTCGCTACCCATACCAGTGGCATGCCGTCGGCAATGGATAGATCGCTGTGGATGATGGAATTGCGGAACTCGCCATCATCTAGGCACGCAACCGCAAAATTCAGGTTGGGTGTCGACAGGAAGCAGGGACGGCGCGCGGCCGCCGCCGTGTATATATGCTCCTGCGTGGCAGCCAGCGTGACTGCATCCATCGGCAATCCGAGCAGGGCGTGCACGCGACGGTGGAAGTCCGCTGCAATCGGGTGCGACAGGGTAAAGGGTAGGGTGCTGACGGACATGGGGCGCCGATATAGGTTAGGTGCAACCTCGCCTGCGCCGCCGGCAAGGGTGGCGAAGACACGCTGCTGACGCTTGCCGGAAAAGTCAGTTACCTTTGATCCGCCGTCGCGCCACGATACCCATCAGGCCGAGGCCTGCCAGTAGCATGCCGTAGGTTTCGGGTTCAGGCACCGGTGCCAGCGTGGAAGTCAGATTGAAGAATCTGCCTCCTTGTCCATCGGCATTGCCGGAAGCCTCATGGAAATAACTGCCCGGTGCAAGATGTCTAGAGCCATGGAGAACGGTCTCGCCATCGCCGAACTGATAGGACAGTATCTGCGTATCGGGCGTCGCGTCGCCGAACGAGCCCCGATACAGCTTCACGGTAGCGTTGTCGACGTCGAAGACGTCTTCGGTCCCTTTAGATGGCTTGCCGACGAATACTTTCTCGACGGCGGAGGCGAAGCTGAGGACATCGCCTGCGGAGGGCAGCGTGAAGGAAAGGATGTCGTCGAAGCTTCCCTTGGCGGCATGTTCCGAAGACGTTTCGATGGCGTCATGGACACCCCAATTCGTTGCCGCCTGTGCGGCCGGAACGGCCAGCGCAATCGCCGCGCCGATAGCAAGACTGGATGTTTTCTTTCTCATGGTCATGCTCCTTGTTGACGAAGATTCGCATCTCACCGCGAATCGCCATGACGGACAATAGGGCATACGGGCTAATGTCAAAAGCCGCATGGCGACAGGAGAATGCGGGTGTTGGCCGGCTTCGTGGGCGGCCGCATGCAAAGCAAAAATCGACATGCCCGCATTTGACTTTTTCGATTGGAATCTTCACCCGTGGATAGAGGTCGGCATCAGCGCGCTGGCCGCGTTGCTGGTGATGGCGATCGTCTATCGCATCGGCCGGCTGGCGCTTCGGTCTGTGGCGGCACCGTATGTGACGGCGAGCATCGTGCTGCGCCACGCGGAGCGCCCGTTCGAGTTGATCCTGCCGCTGCTCGGCCTCCAGGTCGTCTGGAACAACGCGGCATCGGATCTTCGCCTGCTCGAGCTGGTGCGCCATCTCAATTCGCTGCTGCTGATCGTGGCGATCACCTGGCTTGGCATACAGGGCATTCGCGGCGTCTTCGACGCGGTGATCGCACGGCATCCGCTCGATGTCACCGACAACCTCCAGGCACGTCGCGTCCATACCCAGGCACGCGTGATTTCGAGAGTGCTCATGTCATTGGTCTCGCTGATCGGCATCTCCTCGATCCTGATGAGTTTCCCGCACGTCCGCCAGGTGGGAATGAGCCTGCTCGCGTCGGCGGGTGTTGCCGGCTTGGTGGCCGGCATCGCTGCAAGGCCGGTGCTGGGCAACCTGATCGCCGGGCTGCAGATCGCCCTCACCCAGCCGATCCGGATTGATGACGTCGTGATCGTGGAAAACGAATGGGGCTGGATCGAGGAGATCACCGGCACCTATGTCGTAGTGCGGCTGTGGGACCAGCGGCGGCTGGTGGTGCCGCTGCAATGGTTCGTCGAACATCCGTTCCAGAACTGGACGCGCAGCGATGCGCGCATCATCGGCACCGTATTCCTCTGGGTTGACTACCGTATGCCGCTGCAGCCGCTGCGCGATGAGCTCGCGCGCGTTTGCCAGGCGGCGCCGGAATGGGATGGACGCGTGGCGGTGCTCCAGGTGACCGAAGCCTCCGAGCGCGCGTTGCAGCTGCGCGTGCTGGTCAGCTCCGCCGATTCGCCGCGCAACTGGGACCTGCGCTGCCTGGTGCGGGAAGCCCTGGTGGCTTATGTACAGGAGCATTATCCGCGGCATTTTCCGACGCTCCACACCGACGTCATAATGAGCGGGCAAGGGAGGGAACAAGACCGGCGGCCGCCGGATGCCGCAGGTTCCGTCTGAAGGTTTGGCAATGCTCGCAGCGGCAACGACTTACCATTCATAGCCCAAGCCGAACAGCAGCGTCGAGTCGGTGGGCTTGCGCCCCGGCTCGGGGCGGCGCTCCCAGTCGATATTGAGCTGCGCGGTCGAGGTAAGGCCGGCCATCAGCGGCACGCGCAGTCCGCTGCGGGTGCGCAGCGTGATCTGGCTGGTGTCGGTGACGTTCCAGAATCCCTCCTGCTCGTGGAACAGTTCGGCGCGATAGCTTTCCAGCTTGCGCGAAAACTTCAAGCCCCAGCCCAGCGAGGGATATTGCTCGTCGCCGGTGACGATATGCCGGGTAGTTACATAATCGACGCCGCCGCGAAGCGAAAATTGCGTTTGCGGTGTGTCGACGAGTTGCAGTCCATAACCGGCGCCAATCGTGTCGCGCCGGTCGATGTCCTTGAACACGTCGTGTTCGGCCGAAGCGCGGCCGTACAGGAAGTGCTTCGGGTCGAGGAAGCGATCGTAGTTTCCGTCCGCCAGCCAGTTCGAATTGGTCAGCCTGCCTGATTCGGTGCCGCGGGTGCCCTTGAGGCTGAGTTCGTAGCGATATGCCCTCGTGCGTGCGGAGAAGTCAGTTTCGGCATAAATGGTCTCGTTGCGGGTATTGCCTTCAGTTTTGGTGACCGAGAGGCTAGCGCGTCCCTTGTAGGTAACGCCGTTGCGCGTTTCCTCCGGAAGCGGGTTGATGTAGGCCACGCTAGCGAGCGGAATCGTTTCCGGGTTTTCGGCCCCTACCGCGCCCTGGTCGCGTATCACCGATACCTGTTCGGCATTGCCGGCTCCCAGCCTTGCGCTGAACGGGTTATCGACGCCGTCGAGCTGCAGGGCCACCGGCGAATCGGTCTCGATCGTGACGATCTTGCTCCACTGAATCCTGATTTCGCCGGCGTAGTCGGTCTGCAGGACCAGAGTATCGCCGCTTTTATGCATGATCCTGCCGCCCAGATGTTCGCCGCTGCGGACCACGACAGTATCGGCGAAAGTCCGCGTGCAAAGAAGGGCGCCGGCAATCAGCGCACCGGTCACGAAGAAATATCTTGGAAACGCCATGCCGTCGCGGCTCGACGTGAAACGCCGAGCATCCCTCAAGTGCTGGTGGAAACTGCCAGCCTCAACCGGAGGTTCAGCAAAAGCAGCAGGTCACGAACTTCGCGCTGGCAACGCAGATAATATTTCGCCGCGCTATGGCTCCAGTAGCCGACGCGGACAGTTATCCAGTCTGGCGGTGCGCTGGCAAACACCAGCTCGTCGCTTTCGTCGTCGCCGACGTAGAGCACGGCATCCGGTTGCGCCTGCTTTAGGAGCAGGCCCATGGTATTGTCCTTGCAGACGGCGCCCGGAGGTATCAGGTCGAAAACGCACTTGCCGTGCACCATGCGCGGCGCCGGCTTCAAGCTGACAAACAGACGCGACAGCTTCCGCTGCGTCACCAGATGGTCGTTGGCGAGACGATAGTGTATGGAGATAGCATATCCCTTCGGCTCAATGAAAACGCCGTCTGCGCGGGATTCAGGCGTGCGCTGCAACTGTTTTGTCCACTCCGCGCAGACGTTGCGGCAGGCACTCCCGGCGACCGGAACCGCCGCCAATCCTGCGTTGCCATGGTTGCCGATCAGATAAGAGTCCCTGGCCGTGACGCGCTGTTCCAGGTCGCCGAGTTCGCGCTCTGAAATGATCGCGACGGGGGTAACAGCGCAGAGACGTTCGAGTTCGTGCGCCATCGGCATCGACATCTGCGCGCGCGGCGGATCCCGCATGATAGGCGCCAGCGTGTCGTCGAAGTCGAGTCCGATCAACACCTTGTCGTCAGAGGCAAGGCTCTTCAGTGCAGGATAGCCTTCGTCGGAAAAGAAATATTTCATCGTATGCTCCCGGAGTAGCATGATCGGTAGTGGAAAATGCGTTCGCGCACTCTGGCACGCCGTCTCACCTCTGCGCCATCGAGCAGCATGCGCACGTCGCCGAGCAGCGGCAGCACTTCGGGACTCGGCTTCTTGTCCTCTGGACGGCCTGGTCGAACAGCGCATGCAGGCGCTTGCGATTCTTGCGTTCGAGCAGATCCACCAGTGTTTCCTGCAGGGTGTCGGCCACCAGTTGCGCGCGCAGGTTGAGAGCGCAGATCGCCTAGCGCATGTTCAGCGTGTCGACCACCGGCGCCATGACCAGCGCCAGCAGGCCGCACCAGCGCAATCGGCAGGATGAAGCGCAGCGACATGCGTACGCCCAGCAGAGGGAACTGCAATTCCTTGTCTAGGAGCATAAGGCTGCCTGTGGTGCCGCCGCTGCCGGCACATGCTCCGCGGGGCATGCAGACCGCACGGCTGCATGCCAGTCCGGATGGGAGTCGGGCGCGGGGCATCGCTGCAACCTGGAGTGGAGCTGCGACAGAGCGAGCGGATCATTCAGC